>DATFUK010000391.1:0-5141 GCA_035260865.1 Candidatus Methylomirabilota bacterium
GTCGCTCATCCGGCCGCAGGCGACGCAGGTGAAATGGTGGTGCTCGCTGATGTTGCCGTCGAAGCGCGCGTGCGGGCCGGGCAGCTCGTTGACGAGCCCCTCGGCCACCAGCAGGCGCAGGTTGCGGTACACCGTGCCCAGGCTCACGCGGGGCAGGCGGCGGCGGACCATCTGGTGGACCCACTCCGCGGTGGGGTGCGACTCGGTGGCGCGCACCACGTCGAGCACCACTCGGCGCGGCCCGGTGAGTCGGAGGCCGCGGGCCCGGAGCGCGCTCTCCGCGCCGTCCGGCGTCCAGGGCGCGGACTTCCGGGTCAGTTTTTTGGGAATGATTCTCATTACTGATCAGGAGAGTACCGGCCCGTGCGGCCGCTGTCAAGCGCATCCGCGCGGCCCGCCGCGCGCCGCGCTATTGAAGGCCTCGGGGCCGTCGCGTAAACTTCCCATCTCAGGAGGATCGCTCGAATGTCCCAGCCCGTCTGGCTCCGGATCGAGGGAGCCCGGCAGAACAACCTGAAGAACGTCTCCGTCGACATCCCCCACGATCGGGTCACCGTGGTCACCGGGGTCTCCGGATCGGGCAAGTCCTCCCTGGCGTTCGACACGCTCTTCGCGGAAGGCCAGTGGCGCTACATCGAGTCGCTGTCCACCTACGCCCGCATGTTCCTGGAGCGGCTCGATCGGCCCGACGTGGACCGCATCGAGCACATCCGGCCCGCCATCGCGCTCGAGCAGAAGAACCCGGTGCGCACCGCGCGCTCCACGGTGGGCACCGCCACCGAGCTGCACGACTACCTGCGCCTGCTCTTCGCCAAGATCGGCCGGGTGCACTGCCCCACCTGCGGAGCGGAGGCCCGGAGCGACTCGGCCGACCAGGTGGCCGACACTCTCCTGCGCGATCACCCGGGAGCCCGGGCCCTCATCTGCTTTCCCCTGCCCGCGGAGGCGGGCCGCGACCCGCGCGCGCTGTTCGCCACCCTGCTCCAGCGCGGCTTCGCCCGCGTCAAGGCGGGCGACACCGTGCTGGACCTCGCGGAGGTGACCGCCCGGCCGGGCGGCGTGCCCGCCGGCCTCGACCCGGCCCGCCTGGCGGTGGTGCTCGATCGCGTGGTGATCGGTCCGGACAGCCGCCGGCGCATCACCGACTCGCTGGAGACCGCGCTGGCCGAGGGCGTGGGCCGGGCGAGCGTGGACCTGCCTGAGCGCGGCGGCACCGTAACGGTGAGCCGCGACTTCCACTGCCCGACCTGTGGGGTGGCCCTGGCGCGGCCGCGGCCGTTGCTCTTCTCGTTCAACCACCCCCTCGGGGCCTGTCCCGAGTGCAAGGGCTTCGGCAACGTGCTGCGCTACGACGAGGCCCGCGTGGTCCCGGATCCCACCCAGAGCCTGGCCGACGGCGCGGTCGAGCCGTGGTCGCATCCCTCGGGCCGCTGGTACCAGAAGCAGCTTCTCAAGGCGGCCAAGAAGCGGGGCGTGGACGTGAGCCGGCCCTACGCGGAGCTGTCCGCGGAGGACCGGCGGTGGGTCTACGACGGCGGCGCCGGGCTCACCGGCATCCGCGGCTTCTTCGAGGAGGTGGAGTCGTACCGGTACAAGCTCCATGTCCGGGTCTTCCTCTCGCGCTACCGCAGCCAGTCGCCGTGCCCGCGCTGCCAGGGCCGGCGCCTGCGGCCCGAGGCCCTCGCGGTCCGCGTGGGCGGGGCCAGCATCGCCGAGCTCGGCGATCAGACGGTGGAGGATCTCGACGCGCTCTTCGCGAGCCTGCCGCTCTCCCCCTGGGAGGCCGGGGTGGCGCGCGACGTGCTCAAGATGCTGCGCGCCAAGCTCTCGTTCCTGCTCCGGGTGGGGCTCGGGTACCTCACTCTCGGGCGGCAGACGCGGACGCTCTCCGGCGGGGAGGCGCAGCGGATCAATCTCGCCAACCAGCTCGGCGCCCAGCTCACCGGCACGCTCTACGTGCTCGACGAGCCGTCCATCGGGCTGCACGCGCGGGACACCGCGCGGCTGGCGGAGCTCTGCCGCGAGCTCGCCTCCGGCGGCAACACGGTGGTGATCGTCGAGCACGATCGCGCGCTGATCGAGGCGGCCGACTACGTGATCGAGATGGGCCCCGGCTCGGGCGAGCGCGGCGGCGCCATGGTCTTCGCGGGGACCCAGGCCGAGTTCCGCAAGGACCCACGCTCCCTGACCGCGCGCTACCTGAGCGGCCGCGACACGATCCCCCTGCCTCTCGCGCGCCGGGACGGCCGCCGCTCCCTCGTCCTCGAGGGCGCCCGCGCCAACAACCTGAAGGACGTCACGGTCCGGATCCCGCTGCACACCTTGACCTGCGTGACCGGGGTGTCCGGCTCCGGGAAGTCCACGCTCGTGCACGACACGCTCTACCGGGCGGTGGCGCGGCACTTCAAGGTGGACTTCGCGGTCGCGGGGGCGCACGACGAGCTGCGAGGCCTCCAGCACCTCAAGGGCATCCGGCTCATCGACCAGGAGCCGATCGGGCGCACGCCCCGCTCCAACCCGGTCACGTACGTGAAGGCCTTCGACGAGATCCGGCGCCTCTTCGCGGGCCTCCCCCGCGCCCAGGCCCTCGGCCTGGGTCCGGGAGCCTTCTCGTTCAACGTGCCGGGCGGGCGATGCGACACCTGCGAGGGCGACGGCTTCCAGAAGCTCGAGATGTACTTCGTGGAGGACGTGTACGTGACGTGCCAGGAGTGCGAGGGCCGCCGCTACCGATCGGACGTCCTCCAGGTCACCTACAAGAACCGGGACATCAGCCAGGTGCTGCAGCAGACGGTGGACGAAGCCGTGGACTTCTTCGCCTCCGAGCCGGTGCTGCAACGCCGGCTCAAGGTCCTCCAGGAGGTCGGCCTCGGCTACCTCCGACTGGGCCAGCCCGCGACGAAGCTGTCGGGCGGCGAGGCCCAGCGCCTGAAGATCGCGGCCGAGCTCTCCGCGCGCCCCACCACCGATCACCTGTTCATCCTCGACGAGCCCACCACCGGGCTCCATCTCGACGACGTGCGCAAGCTCCTCCTCGTCCTGAACCGCCTGGTGGACGCGGGGAACACCGTGCTCGTGGTCGAGCACCACCTGGACGTGGTCAAGACCGCGGACTGGGTGATCGACCTCGGCCCCGAGGCCGGCTCGGCCGGCGGGGAGCTGGTGGCCGAGGGCACGCCCGAGCAGATCGCGCAGGTCGGCGCGTCCTACACCGGCAAGTTCCTCCGCGAGCTGCTGCCCCGGCCCACCGGCCGCGCGGCGGCCGGCCGGGGCTGATGGACTATCACCACCTCCTCGAGGCGACCGGCATCGTCGTCTCGGGGGTCCTCTTCTACTCCCTGGCCTACGGCTGGTTCGCGCCGGACGATCCGCGCCGTCGGCCCTTCTGGATCGTCACGCTGGGCCTGGTCTGGGGCGCCATCACGGTGGTGCTCATGATCTCCCGCATCGAGACCCGGGAGGGCGTGTTCGTCGACGGGCGCGCGATCCCGATCGCGCTCATCGCCCTCTTCGAGGGCTGGGGGCCCGCGCTCATCGCGGGACTGGCCGCGGCGGTCTACCGCGTCTACCTGGGCGGGGCCGGCGCGATGGCGGGGGTGCTCGTGATCCTTGCGGTGGCCATCGCGGGCGGGCTGACGCATCGCTGGGCCGGGGGCACCGAGCGGGTGCGGATCCACCACGCGCTCGCACTCGCGGTCGGTACGTTCTTCATCACGTTCGTCGGCTTCAGCCTGCTGGGCGAGCCGGGCCGGACGCTGTTCGCGCGCGTGTGGCCGTCCTACCTGCTGCTGACGGTGGCCGGGCTCCCCATGCTCGCGCTGCTCATGGAGAGCATCATCGAGCGCCGGCAGCTCGCCCAGGAGCGCGAGCGCTTCCGCGCCGTCCTCGACGACGCCACCGACGCGGTCCGCATCGTGGACGCCGATACCCAGCGCATCCTCGACTGCAACCGCGCGGACTGCGAGCTCTCCGGCTTCGCCCGCGACGCGATGCTGGGGCGCGACTCCCGGCAGTTCTGGCCGGACTCCGGCCCGAGCGGCGCGGCCCGGCCGGAGCCGTCCCCGGAGGCGCGCGCGACCGGGATCTCGCGGGTGCTCAGCGTGCCGTTCATGACCGCCGCCGGGCGGACGCTCGCGGTGGATTGCTCGCGCCGCTCGGTGGCGTACCGGGGCCGGCGCTACGAGATCGTGATCTACCGCGACGCGGGCGAGCGGCTCGCGGCCGAGGAGGCGCGGCGAGAGGCGGCGTCGCTGCGATCCGTGAACCTCCTCGCCCAGGCGGCCGCCCACGAGATCAACAATCCGCTCGCGATCATCATGGGCTACAGCCAGCTCCTGGAGGACCGGCTCGCCGCGGAGACCGAGGAAGGCGGGTGGGCCCGGACCTGCCGGCGGGCCGGCGGGCGCATTCGCGACGCGGTCGGGCGGCTCAACCGCATCGTCCGCATCGAGAGCACCGAGCAGAGCGGCGCCCTTCCCCCGATCCTGGACACGGAGCGGTCCGCGGAGAAGCCCGACCCCGATGCCCGCTAGTCCCGGCGCCCGGCCGGGGACCGCCCGTCTCTTCTACGGCTGGATCGCTTGACGCCCCCCGCCGCGCTCGCGTAAAGTCCCGGCGCGGAGGATCCCATGGCATCCCTCAAGGACAAGTACTGCATCGTCGGAGTCGGAGAGACCGAGTACAGCCGGCAGTCCGCCCGGAGCACGCGCGCGATGGCGGTCGAGGCGGTCCGCAACGCCATGCGCGACGCCGGCCTCGGCAAGGACGGGGTGGACGGCATGATGTCCTACCAGAGCGGCGACTCCGTCTTCGCCAATTTCGTCGCCCCGGACCTGGGCATCCGGCTCAACTTCTACATGGACGTCTTCGGGGGCGGCTCGTCCACCGAGGCCCTCGTCGGTCTCGCGATGGGCGCGATCGAGGCCGGCATGTGCCACACGGTGGCGATCTTCCGTTCGATGAACGGCTACTCCGACTTCCGGATCGGGGGCACCGGCGCCCGCGCGGCCCAGCCGGTGCGCGGCATGGACCTGGCCCAGGTGCCCTTCGGCATGCGCAGCGCCGGGCAGAACTTCGCGCCGACCTTCATGCGCCACATGTACGAGTACGGCACGACCTCGGAACAGGTGGCCCACGTGCGG
>DATFUK010000392.1:0-3534 GCA_035260865.1 Candidatus Methylomirabilota bacterium
CGACCGCGGCCCCATCGCCGCGGTGCGGAACGGCGACATCATCAATATCGACGTGAAGAAGCGGCGCCTCGACCTGGAAGTGCCGGCCGCCGAGATGAAGAAGCGCCTGGCCAAGTGGAAGGCGCCCAAGCCGCGCTTCAAGACCGGCGTCTTCGCCAAGTACGCGGCCACGGTCTCCGACGCCTCGGTCGGCGCCTATACGTAAATCTTTCTCCCCTCAGGGGAGAGGGCGGCAGGGCGAGCTGAAGGCGGAGGCGAGGCGAGCAATCAAGAAAGTCAGGGGTGGCCTCGGCGCGCCCGCTAGCTCAGCCGGATATCGAGCCACCCCTCCGCGGTGACCACCGCGCGCTCGCGCGCCCGGATCAGCACGGTGGTGGTGGCCGACTCGAAGATGGCCGGTCCCTTGACCTCCTGGCCCTGCTGCAGCGCATCCATGTCGTAGACCGGGATCTCCATCCACCGCTCGAGGTACACCCGCCGGCTCCGCGGCGCGGCCGGCGCGCTCACCTGCCGCGTCTGCTCGTCGGGCAGGGCGGGAAGCCGCCCGATCACCGCGGCCCGCACGTTGACCAGGACCACGTCCTGCCCGGGGGCGCTGTAGGTATAGAGCTCCTCGTGGCGCTTGTGGAAGCGCTCGACCACCTGGTCCATGAGATCCTTCGCCTCCACGTCGACCCCGTCGAGGGGCACCTGGATCTCGAAGGTCTGCTCGCCATAGCGCATGTCCACCGAGCGGCGCACGTCCACCTGGCCGGCGAACGACGCGCCCAGCCGCTTCCGTCCCTCCGCCTCCATCTCGGCGAAGAGCTTCCGCAGGCGCCCCGCGCCGACCTGGCCGGCCTCACCCACGTGCGTGCGGACGAACTCGTAGCGCAGATCGGTGGCCAGCATGCCCCAGGCCGAGAGCACCGAGGCCACGCGCGGCACCACCACCCGGGTGATCTCGAGCATCCGCGCGACCTCGGTGATGTGCAGCCCGGCCGCCCCGCCGAACGAGAGCAGCGTGAAGCGCCGAGGGTCCGCGCCACGCCGCACCGAAACCAGGCGGATGCCTTCCGCCATGTTGGTGTTGACCACGCGATGGATACCTTCCGCCGCGGGCAAGAGCCCGAGGCCGAGCTGCGCGGCCACGCTTTCCACCGCGGTCTGCGCCGCCGCCGGCTCGAGACGGGCGCGCCCGCCGAGGAATCCGGCCGGGTCGAGCAATCCCAGGACCAGGTTGGCGTCGGTGACGGTGGCCGCGGTACCCCCGCGCCCGTAGCACGCGGGCCCGGGCACCGCGCCCGCGCTCTCCGGCCCGACGTGGAGGATCCCGCCCGCGTCGACCCGGGCGATCGAGCCGCCACCCGCCCCGAGTGTGTGGATGTCGATGCTGGGCAGCGCGACCTTGCTCGCCGCCACCGCCTTGTCGCCGGTGAGATGGGGCTCGCCGTCCTCGAGCAGGGCGATGTCGGTGCTGGTCCCCCCCATGTCGAAGGTGATCAGGTTGCCCTCGCCGAGCAGCCGGGAGGCGTGCCGGCTCCCCGCGATGCCGCCGGCCGGGCCCGAGAGCACCGCGCCCGCGGCCAGCCGGACCGAGTCCCCGATGGTGGCGACCCCGCCGTGCGACTGCATGATCAGCACGTCGCCCCGGTACCCGGCCTTGCGCAGCCGCGAGCCGAGGCTGCCCAGGTAACGGCCGAGCACCGGGCCCACGTAGGCGTTCACCACCGTGGTGCAGAAACGCTCGTACTCCTTGATCTGGGCGAGCACCTCGGAGGAGAGCGACACGTAGGCGTCGGGGAGCAGGCGCGCGAGGAGCTTCCGGGTCTCCCGCTCGTGGCGGGGATCGCGGTAGGAGTGCAGGTAGCACACCGCGACCGCGCCCACGCCCGCGGTACCCAGCCGGCGGATCGCGGCCTCCGCCGACGCCTTCGAGAGCGGCGTCTCCACGCGGCCGTCGAAGCGCATCCGCTCGGTCACGTCGAGGCGGCGCGCGCGCGGCACCAGGGGGACCGGCGGCGCCATCCGCAGGTTGTAGCGGTCGTCCTTGAGCCCCTCGCGCATCTCGATGACGTCGCGGTGCCCCGAGGTGGTCAGCATGCCGACCTTCGCGCCCTTGCGCTCGAGGAGGGCGTTGGTGGCGACGGTGGTGCCGTGCACGATCAGCCCGGTGTCGGCCAGCAGCGCGGCCAGGTCGGTACCGAGCTCGGCGGCCAGCAGGACGAGGCCGTCCATGACCCCGATGGATGGGTCGGCGGGCGTTGAGGCCGACTTGGCGAGGCTCACGCGCCCCGCGTCGTCCACGCCGACCAGGTCGGTGAAGGTGCCGCCGACGTCGATGCCGACGCGCAGCATCTCAGGCCTTCCCGCGGCGCGGCTTCGTGGAGACGAAGCCGTTCACCCGGTCCGCGGCGCGCGCCTCGGCGGGCCGGCGCGCGGGCGGGCCGTAGCCGCCGCCCCCCATGGACTCGACCAGGAAGACCGCGCCCGGCGGAATCGGGATGCCGACCTCCTTCGTCTTCAGTACGCGGGTCTTGCCGCGCGAGATCATCCGGTAGCGGTGGGGCAGCCCGTCCTTGCCGCCCAGCACCCCGTAGGCGGGATAGCGGACCCCGTCGCCCGCGGTATTGCCGAGCGCGGGTCCGGTGGTCTCCATCCGGAGCTCGAGCACGGATCCCACTCCGCCGCGGTGGCGACCGTCACCCGCGGAGTCCGGCCGGAACTCGTGCCGCTTGAAGAAGAGCGGGAAGCGCGTCTCCGCGACCTCGACGCTGCCGAACTTGATGCCGCCCGCGGCCTGGCCCTCGCCCGCGGTCTCCCAGCCGTCGCCCGCGGAGGACGCGCCGCCGCCGCCGCGCGCGTGGAAGAGGTGCCAGATGAACTCGCGCGTGTTCCGCGGGTTCGTGCCCGAGATCGCGATGCGGAAGCGGCGCGACCAGCCCGCGAGCACGCGGTCCGGGCAGCTCTTGGCGAGCGCCTTGATGATGGCCTCCGCGATCTCCTGCGCGCAGTGGTTCGTCGACAGGGTCACCGGCGCGGGAGCGTAGGGCCACACCACGGTGCCCTGCCGGGCCTTCACGGTGACCGGCCGGAAGGTGCCCTCGTTCTTGGGGGTGCGCGGGTCGATCAGGTAGGCGAGCGCCATGTGCACCGCGGACATCGTGTTGGGAAAAGCCGAGTTGACGAAGCCGATCACCTGGTCGTGCGAGTAGGTCAGATCCACTGTGAGCGAGTCGCCCTTCTTGGTGACGGTGGCACGGATGTGCACGTCGTTGATCCCGTGCCCGTCGTCGTCCAGGATCGCCTCACCCTTGAACACCCCGTCCTTCCACCCCCGGATGCACTCACGGGTCTGCCGCTCCGCCCCGTCGAGGATCTCCCCGATCGTCTCGAGCACGGTCTCGAGCCCGTAGTCGTCCACCAGCTTGAGCAGCCGGCGCTCGCCGATTCGGGCCGAGCCCATCATGGCCCGCAGGTCCCCCTGGAAGTCTCGCGGGTGGCGAACGTTCGTCGCCACCATCTGCAGCACGTCGTCGCGCAGCACCCCGCGGT
>DATFUK010000393.1:0-8261 GCA_035260865.1 Candidatus Methylomirabilota bacterium
ACCGCGCCCTCGTTCCAGACCCTCGACCTCGCGCTCAAGATCGCGCTCTTCGCCACCCTGGCCGCGAGCTTCGACGTGGTGATCGGCTACACCGGCATCGTGTCCTTCGGTCACGCGATGTTCTTCGGGTTCGGCGCCTACGCGGTGGCGCTGGCGGTGGGCAAGCTGGGCGCGCCCACCTACGGCCACGTGCTGCTGGGCTTCCTGGCCGGGATCGCGATCTCCGCCTTCGTGTCCATCGTGATCGGCGCCTTCTCGCTGCGGGTCAAGGCCCTGTTCTTCGCCATGATCACGCTCGCCTTCGCGGAGTTCGCGCTGATCCTGGCCGTGCAGTGGAGCGCGCTCACCGGCGGCGAGGACGGCCTCTCCCCGAAGCTGCCCGGGGTCTTCGCGGCGGGGGCGTCCGGGCCGTTCGGGCTGAGCGGCCGGCTCGTCACCTACTACACGGTGCTCGCGGTCTGCCTGGGCTGTTTCCTCCTGATGCGCCGCTTCGTGCACTCCCCGCTCGGGCGGACGCTGCAGGCCATCCGCGACAACGAGCTGCGGGCGGAAGCGCTCGGCTACCGCACCTTCGTCTTCCAGCTGGCCGCGTCGTCCTTCGGCAGCGTGGTCTCCACCGTGCTCGGCGGCTGCTACACGCTCTGGGTGCGCTACGTGAACCCGGAGTCCACGCTCGGCATCCCGATCATGCTCGACGTGCTGCTGATGGTGATCATCGGCGGCATCGGCACGCTGTACGGCGGCATCGTGGGCGCCGCGGTCCTCCTCACCGCGCGCACCCTGCTGCCCAATCTCCGCGGGCTGGGCGCGACCGTGTTCACCGGCTCCGAGATCCTTCAGCGGCTCTCCGAGCGCTGGCTGCTCTACTTCGGCATCCTCTTCATTCTGGTCGTGTTCTTCTTCCCCCGCGGGGTGCTGGGGACCCTCCGGGAGGCGGCGGCCCGGCGGCGCCGCGCGGGCGCCCCGGAGGCGTGAGCGCCCTTTTTCGACGGGGTTCTAGGGTATGCTGTGAGCGAGAATGCCCGCCCGAGATTACGATGCCATCGTGGTCGGGGCCAGCTTCGGCGGCCTCGCCGTCGCCCGCCAGCTCCAGGGAGAGATCCTGCTCCTCGATCGCAACGAGGTCGGCAGCGTGCAGACGTCCGCGTGCGGCACCCCGCTCTGGGTTCCCGAGGCCCTCGGCGTCTCCGCCAGCGTCCTGCAGGTCCACGACCGGCTCGAGATCCGCACGCCCACCCGCACGGTTCGCTACGATCTCTCCGCGGTCCCGTTCTGCACCTTCGACTACCGGGCCTTCTGCGAGGGGCTGCTCGCCCAGTGCCGGGTGCGTTTCCTGCGCACCTCGGTGACCGGCATCGAGGATGGGACGGTCATCACCGGGGCGGGACGGTTCACCGCGCCGGTGATCGTGGACTGCTCGGGCTGGCGGCGCGCGCTGGTCGGCGGCGAGGACGCCGAGCCCGCGCGGCGGTATCACTCCTTCGGACTCGAGACGCATACCGAGCTCAAGGACGAGGGCCTGACCTTCCTGCTGGATCGCCGCCTGATCCCGCAGGGTCTGGGCTGGATCTTCCCGGTCGGCCACGGCAGCCTGGTGGGCCTCGGATCCTACGCGGGCCGATCCAAGCTCAAGCCCGCGCTCGACCGGCTCCTGCGCGATCACGGCACCGCGGCCGGCTCCTACCACGGCACCTATTTCCCGAACCGGCCCCTCCGCTCCACGGTGGGGCGCGTGTTCGCGGTCGGCGACGCCGCCGGGCAGTGCCTGCCCCTCACCGCGGAAGGCATTCGCCCCGCGCTCTACTTCGGCGGGGAGTGCGGGCGCATCGTCCAGCGCGTGCTCGACGGGGCGGTGTCGCTCGAGGCCGGCCTCGAGGCCTACCAGCGGCTCGTCGCGCGCTATCGCCGTCCCTACCACGTGCTCCAGCTCGCCCAGTGGATGGCCGCCCACACGCCGACGCGCTGGTTCGCGGTGCTCACCCAGCTCGCGGCGATGCAGCCCTTCCTCCCTCGCTGGTGGCCGCGCTACGGCCGCTTCGGCCGGCCCGGGTCGTCGGGCGTGCCCGCGGCCACCTGACCGAGGGGTCGGGGGCGTGCCGACCGGGGTGTCGATGACGAGGTCGCTGGACACGATGCCGGCGCGGGCGCGGGGATGAGCCGGCGCGCGCGCTGGAGCCTCGTCATCGTGATCGCGGGGATCCTCATCGGCGGCTGCACCTGGCTCGTGTGGACGAACGCCCCCATCTACCAGGTCCTGGTCCGGCTGTACGTGGACAAGATCTACCTGAAGCGGATGCTGCGGGAGTGGGGCGTCCTCGCCCCGGTCATCTTCATCGCGCTCCAGGCCCTGCAGGTGATCGTGTCGCCGATTCCCGGCGAGGCGACCGGCATCCTGGGCGGCTATCTCTTCGGGCAGTGGCTGGGGCTCCTCTACTCCACGATCGGCCTCACCCTGGGCTCGGTCGCCGCCTTCGGCATCGGCCGCTGGCTCGGCGCCCACTACGTCAAGAACCTGGTGAGCGCCGAGACGTGGAACCGGCTCGGCTTCATCGTCGAGGCCGAGGGCGCGGTGCTCTGCTTCATCGTCTACCTCATCCCCGGATTGCCGAAGGACATCGTCTGCTATCTGTTCGGGATCAGCCCGATGCCGCTCTGGGTGTTCGCGCTGGTGTCGGGGCTCGGGCGCATTCCGGGCACCTGGGTGCTCTCGGCCCAGGGGGCGCACACCGCGGCGGGGGACTACATGCAGGCCATCCTGGTCACCGCGGTCGCGGTGGCGGCGGCCCTGCCGCTGTACTACTACCGTCACCGGATCATGGTGTGGTTCCACGGGCGCAGCGCGACGGGTGGGGAGGGGACCGACACGACGCTTGACAGGGAGAAGCGGGACTCGTAGACTCACCCCACTTTGGAGGACTTCGGGCCAGTGCGCACGACGGGAGCCGGGACGACGACGCGCCACCACCACGCGTGGCGGGCGTATTTTTACTTTCCCACCGTCCGCCTACTGGCTCCCATGAGCTGATCGAAAGGGAGCCACGGGCGGACGAACCAGCCCGTGGCGCCAGAGAAAATAAACGCCGCGGGCCAGTCGCCCGCGGCGTTTTTGTTTGCTCCGGAACGGATGTCCGCCGACTGGGGGAGTGCGGGGGCCATCTCTGGGCCCCCGCAGATGGAGAGCTTGAAGAAGTAAACGGTCATAAGCCGACGGGGGGAGTGCGGGGCCATCTCTGGGCCCCCGCAGATGAAAAGCTTGAAGAAGTAAACCGAGAACAGGGGGAGAGCGACATGATCATCGTGCTGAAGTCCGGTATCAGCGACGCCGACGTGAACGACGTGTGCCGGCGCATCACCGAGATGGGCTACGGCCCCCATGTGATCCGCGGGGAGTTCAAGACCATCGTGGCCGCGGTTGGCGAGGAGCGCGGCCGGCCCGACCTGCGCCTGCTCGAGGCGCTGGAGACGGTCGAGTCGGTCATGCCCGTGCAGCAGCCGTTCAAGCTGGCCAGCCGCGAGGTGCGCCGCGAGTCGAGCGAGGTGCGCATCAACGGGGTCACGGTGGGCGGCCGCGACGTGGTCGTGATGGCGGGGCCGTGCTCGGTCGAATCCGAGGCGCAGGTGCTCGAGGTGGCGGACGCGGTCAAGGAATCGGGCGCCAAGGTTCTGCGGGGCGGGGCGTACAAGCCGCGGACCTCGCCCTACGCCTTCCAGGGACTCAAGGAGCAGGGGCTCCGCTACCTCGCGGAGGCGCGCAAGCGCACCGGGCTGCCGGTGGTCACCGAGGTGCTCGAGACCGAGAGCGTGGAGGTGGTGGCGGAGTACACCGACATCCTGCAGATCGGAGCGCGGAACATCCAGAACTTCTCCCTGCTGCGGCGGGTGGGGGAGATCGGCAAGCCGGTGCTGCTCAAGCGGGGCATGGCGACCACCATCCAGGAGTTCCTGCTCTCCGCCGAGTACATCCTCGCCGCGGGCAATCCCAACGTCATCCTGTGCGAGCGCGGGATCCGCACCTTCGAGACGTCCACCCGCTTCACCCTGGACCTGAACGCGGTGCCGGTGCTGAAGAAGCTCTCCCACCTGCCGGTGGTCGTGGATCCCTCGCACGGCACCGGACACTGGGACCTGGTGGCTCCGATGGCCAAGGCGTCGGTGGCGTGCGGAGCGGACGGGCTGATCATCGAGGTGCACCCGCGCCCGGAGGAGGCGCTGTCGGACGGGCCGCAGTCGCTCAAGCCGTCGAAGTTCGCCCAGCTGATGCGCGAGCTCCGGCCGGTGGCGGAGGCGGTGGGACGAGCTCTCTAGACTGCGATCAGGCGGCCGCGTTCGCCGCGGCGGTGAGATCGAGCGTCTCGCGGACGCGCAGCACCAGGGCGGCGGGCGTGAACGGCTTCTGCAGGAACGCGGTGCCGGCGGCCAGCACGCCGTGGCGGATGACCGCGTCGTCGGTGTAGCCCGACATGAACAGCACGCTGAGCTCGGGCCGCAGCGGGGTCAGGCGCTCGGCCAGCTCGCGGCCGCTCATGCGCGGCATGACCACGTCGGTGAGCAGCATGTCGAGCGGACCCTGGTGTCGCTCGCAGAGCAGGAGGGCCTCGGCGCCGTTGCGCGCCTCGAGCACGGTGTAGCCGCTGGCCCGGAGGATGTCGCGCGCGAGCTCGCGCACGCCCTCCTCGTCCTCCACGAGCAGGATGGTCTCGGTGCCACCCGCCGCCGCGGCGGGCCGCACGCTCCGATCCACCGTCACCGCGGCCGCGTCGAGGCGCGGCAGGTAGATGCGGAAGACGGTGCCCTGACCCGGCTCGCTGTCCACCTCGATGTAGCCGCCGCTCTGCTTGACGATGCCGTACACGGTGGCCAGGCCGAGCCCGGTGCCCTTCCCCTGCTCCTTGGTGGTGAAGAACGGCTCGAAGATCTGCGCCTGGATTTCACGCGGGATGCCGGTGCCGGTATCGGAGACCGCGAGCATGACGTGGAGTCCCGGCCGCGCTCCCACGTGCCGCCGCACGTACTCGTCGTCCAGGTCCACGTTCGCGGTCTCGAGGATGAGGCGGCCACCCTGGGGCATGGCGTCGCGCGCGTTGACCGCCAGGTTCATGACCACCTGCTCGATCTGGCCGCGGTCGGCCTTCACGCGGCCGAGCCCGGGGGTCGGCGTGGTGAGGAGCGCGATGTCCTCGCCGATCAGCCGCCCGAGCATGTCCTTCATGTCGGTGGCCACCGCGCCCAGGTCGAGTACGACGGGCTCGAGCACCTGCTTGCGGCTGAAGGCGAGGAGCTGGCGCGTCAGGTCGGCCGCGCGGACGGCGGTGCGCTGGATCAGCTCGATGCCGCGGCGCATCGGGTCCTCGGGCTTCAGCGGGTGCAGGAGGATGTCGGTGCGCCCGAGGATGACGGTGAGCAGGTTGTTGAAGTCGTGCGCGACGCCGCCCGCGAGCCGCCCGATCGCGTCCATCTTCTGGGCCTGCTCGAGCTGGCCCTGGGTCTCGGCCAGCTCGTCGTAGGCGCGCCGGGATTCGAGCAGCAGGCGGCTGTTCTCGAGCGCGATCGCGGCGTGGGACGCGAAGGCGGTGGCGATGGCCATGTCCTCCGCCGAGAAGCCCTGCTCGCGCGTGGTGAGGAAGCTCAGCACACCGACCACGCGGTCTCCGATCTTGGCCGGCACCGTGAGGAGCCCGCGATAGCCCAGGCGCCGTATCGAGGCCGCGTGCTCGGGGTCCAGGTCGGGATGATTGGCGGGGTCCCGGAGCAGCAGGGCCCGGCCGGTGCTCGCGACCCGGCCGGCCAGGCTCTGGCCGATCTTGATGCGCGGCCTCACCGGCATGCGCGTGCCGTCGTCGAGGGTGCCCGCGACCACCAGCTCGTCGCCGTCCACCAGGCGGAAGCCCACCCAGTCGGTGTTGACGAGGTGCCCGCACGCGTCGGCGATCCGCCCGAGCAGGGAGTCGAGCTCCTGCATGCGGGAGAGGTCGCCGCTGATCTCGACGAGGCTCTCCAGCCGGGCCTCGCGGGTGCGGGCATCGTGGAGGGCCTGCTCGAGGCTGGCCGCCATCGAGTTGAACGCCCGCACGGTGGGGGCCATCTCGCTCAGCCGGGTCTCCGGCATCCGGGTCGTGAGATCGCCGCTCCCGAGCCGCGCCGCGCTCTCGGCGAGCGCGCGTACCGGGCGCAGGCCGACGAGCAGGATCACGTGGGTCAGGCCGAGCAGGGTCACCAGCAGCACGCCGGTCACCGCGATCATGGTCTGGATCTCGGCCCAGAGCTCGCTTTCCAGACTCTGCACGGACGGCGTGACCGCGAGGATGCCGTAGACCACCGGGGGCGCCGCGATCGCCACACGGTGCTCCTGGAGCGTCACCGGCACCAGGTGCTTGACCCAGCGGGGCGCCCCGGAGCGGCGGAGATTGTCCGGGGAGGCGTCGAAGATGGGCCGGGTCCCGTCGGCCTCGTAGAGGGTCACGAGGCTCCAGACCGAGTCCGCGTTCAGGTTCCGCAGCGTCTGCTCCGCGCGCGCGAGATCACCGACCACCAGCGAGTCGAGCAGCAGCGGGCCCGCCGCGGTGGCGAGGCGCTCCGTCTGCTCGCTCAGCCGCACCTGGGCCACGTTGCTCCGGTCGCGCAGGTTGACCGCAAGGCCGCTCAGCGTGACGACGACGATCGCCACGCTCGAGATGCCGAGCAGGAGGGTGCGGAGGCTGGACTTCACTGGCCGATGAGTCGATATACGCGGCGGACGCCGTCGTAGTCGCGCTCGCCCGCCGGCTCGAAGCCCTTGGACTTGGTCGCGGCCAGGATGGACGCCGCATTGGGGTCGGCGCTCATCCCGAGCAGAGCGCGGCGCACGCGCTCGACCGTGGCCGCGGGCACGCGGGGGTGCACGATCACCGCCAGGTCGGGAAAGCCTTCGGACACGTAGATCTCGCGGAACTGGACGTGCTCGCGCTCCGCGTACTGGCTGAGGAAGCGGGAGTTGACCGCGCCCGCCTCCACGCGCTTCGCCTTCACCTGCGCGAGCGTGCCTTCCTGGTTTCCCCCGAACATCTGCTCGACGTTCACCCCCGCCCGCTTCAGCGCGACCAGCGGGACCGCGTAACCGACGAAGGCGTCGGTGGAGGGGAACGAGACCCGCTTGCCGTCCAACTCGCGGAGGTGCTGGATCGGGCTGTCCGCCGGGACCGCGATGACCGCGCGGATCGGCTCTCCCGCCCAGCGGGCGATCACCTTGAAGCCGATGGTGTCGAACTCCGACTGGAAGTTGTGATTGGTGAACACGAAGTCAAACTCCCCGCGCGCCATCATCGCGTTGGTGTCCTGGACGGTGCGGCCCATCCTGAGCTGGAGCGGCACGCCGCTGACCGTCGTTGCGTAGTGCAGGATCGGGTTCCAGCGCTCCGCGGTCAGCGCCGGGCTCTGCTGGTTCAGCACCCCGAACACGAGCGGCTGCTGGGCGGAGGCGGAGGTGGCGACCGTGAGCAGGAGGGCCACGACCGCGACGGGCAGTTTGGTCAGGAGTCTCATGGCTTTGGGGGTCCTCTTGCTTACCAGGGTCGTGCCAAGTTGTAAATGTTGCAAGGGCGTGAAATTCTTGCGTTTAATGTGGGCATGGTCGGGCGGGGGCGGGTCGTTGCCGCCGCCGAGTGTCACCAGGCGGACAGAATTCGTCATGAAAATCGCGTCGGATAAGGCCGAGCGGCCCCTTCCGCCCCGGTCCGCGGACTCGGGCCGGGCGTGCCATAATTGACCGCGTGAAGTGGAGGATTCGGCTCCCCAAGGACCGGGCTCAACGCACGCTGGCCCTCGCCATCGTGACGTCGGTGCTCTTCCACCTGTTCCTGATCCTGCCCTTCGTGGTGATCCCCGGTTTCCTGCAGCCGGCCCAGTTCACCAAGCGCGGGGAGCCGCTGCTCGTGGACATCGCCCCCGAACGGCCCGAGGACAAGGCCCCGCTCGGCAATCCGTCGCGTGCGGTGACCCCGCCCGAAGTTCGCGAGCGCCCACCGGGCCCCGCGCCGAAGCCCCCCGCGCCGGCCCGGGCGGTCGAGGCGCCCCGGGCCCCCGCGCCGCGCCCGACCCCGCCGGCCCCCGCGCCGCCACAGGCCGTCGCCAAGGCGGAGCCGGGGCCCGATCCCATGGTCAGGACGACGGAGCCGCGGCCGGCCACGCCCGAGTCGCAGCCGGCCCCGAGCCAGCAGGCCGCGGCCCCCCCGCCCGCGGCTCCCCAGGTCGCGGTGGCGCGCCCGCTCGACGCCATGCGTCGGCAA
>DATFUK010000394.1:0-7594 GCA_035260865.1 Candidatus Methylomirabilota bacterium
CGCCACCGAGAGGCCCTGGCCGAGCGAGCCGGTGGCGGCCTCGATGCCGGGGAGCATCACTCGATCGGGATGGCCCTGCAGCGGGCTGCCGAGCTTGCGCAGGGTGATGACGCGGTCCATCGGGAAGTAGCCCGCCCGGGCCATGCAGTAGTACTGGGCGGGCACGCAGTGGCCCTTCGACAGCACGAAGCGGTCCCGATCCTCCCACCGCGGCTGCTTGGGGTCGTAGCGCATGCGGTTGAAGAAGAGGGTGGTGAGGATGTCGATCACGGACAGCGAGCCTCCGGGATGTCCCGATCCCGCGTGGGTGAGCATCCGGATGATCTGCGCCCGCCCCTCGCGGGCGATGGATTCGAGCTTCGCCAGGTCCGGATTCGCCATCAGTCCAAGCCCTCCATGAAGCCTGCGATCGCATCCACGTGCACGCCGCTCACCGCGATCGCGGGGGCGTACACGACCTCGTCGGCCGCCCACAGCGGCGTGCCGCGCGCGTCCTTGGTGGTGCCGACGATGGCTCCGAGCAGCCGCGTCACGTTGTCGTTGATCCGGATCGTGTTCGCCTTGAGCGGTCCCGCGATGCGGCCGTCGCGGATGATAAAGGAATCCCCCACCACCGTACAAGTGAAGTCACCGGCCCGCAACCCGTTGATCGGGTACGTGTACCAGATGCGGCCCACGTAGAGGCCGTTGCCCACGCGCGCGGCGAGATCCTCGAGCGACACCGGATCGGCCCCCTCGACGATGACGTTGGACGCCGACGTGCCCGGGGTGCTCTCGAAGGAGCGGCCCGAGCCGCCGTCCCCGCGGAAGCCGTTCCGCGGCGCGAGCGCGCCCGCCGCGGCGGCCGGATCCATCCCGAGCTTCTCGCGCGCGGCCGGATCGTGGAGCAGCCGCTGCGTGTCGTACCAGTGGCTGAGCAGTCCGACCAGCACGCCGTCCTTGATCAGGTCGGTGCGGCCGGTGGGCAGCCCCTCGCAGGTGATGCCGCGCGAGCCGGCCAGTCCCGGCATCGCGCCGTGGTCGTAGATGCTGAGCCCCCGCGCCGCCACCACGCGGCCGAGCCGGCCCAGGAACGGCGTGCTCGACGAATAGAAGGAGCCGGCCTGGCAAGAGGGGACGATCAGGTTGTTGCAGAGATCGGCCACCGGCTGCGGCCCGAGGATCACCGGGTAGTCGCCCGAGGGCACCCGCTCACCGTCCATCGCGGCCACCGCGTTGGACGCCGCCTCCGCGCCGGCCTCGTCGGTGAAGTGCTCGAGCCGCGTGGTGATGGACCAGCCGGAGCCCTTGGCGTCGCGCGCCTCCACCATGCCGGTGGCCGAGGCCGACATGAACGCGCAGTCGTCGGCCTGGGGCTCCGGCATCGCGCTCGAGGCGATCGCCACGCGCGACTGGAGAATGCTCACGTCGCCGCCCAGGATGAGGCCGAGCCGCTTGAGACCCGCCTCGTCGGGCGCCAGGTCGCCGAGGCGCGACGACGCCATGAAGGCACGCAGCCCGCCGGTGATGACCTTCCAGCCCGCCTCCACGAGCTCGGCGTCCTCCACGCTCATGAGCCGCGGATCGTGGTAGGCCGCGAGCGCCCGCGGCGCACCGGCCGGTCGCGGCAGGGAGCGGAACTCGGGATCGTGCACCGCGGCCTGCCGTGCTTTCGCGAGCGCACGCCGCGCGCCCTCCTGCGTGAGATCGCTCGGCTCCGAGCCGAACCCGATCAGCGGCCGTCCGTCCGGGCCGTCGAACACCGCCTGGACCCCGAGCCCCGCCATCTCGGTCGACTTGGGCTCCTCCACCCCGTTGCAGGGAATGTGCGAGGTGTAGTTCAGGCGGGTGAACAGCGAGCGATTGAACGCGGCGAAGACCTCGACCTCGCGCACCCCGGGCTCGGTGCGGAGGCGGGCGAGCGCCTCCCGGACCGCCCGGGCGAGATCCACGCGGTCAGGCTCCGCCGGTCACGATGGCGCGGCTGCGCAGGGTGGGGCCGCCGTTGCCGAGCTTGCGGGTCTGCATGGGCTGGCCCTTGCCGCAGTTGGGAATCGGGTAGAGCCGGAAGTCGCGCCCGACCCCGTCGACGTGCATCAGGAAGTCGCGGCTGTCCGCCATGATGCCGCCGTCGCGGTAGAGGCGCCCGATCCGGCCGCGCTCGATCTCGTACACCTTGCGGGCGGTGATGCGGAAGTTCTCGCGGCTCTCCGCGATGGAGGGCGTGCGGTGGCCGACCAGGAAGTAGCCGTGGTCGATGTCCTTGATGAGATCCGCGGGGTCCGCGTCGCCCCCCGCGAACACGGTGGAGGACATGCGGACGAGCGGGACCAGCGAGGCGTCGGTGGCTTTCCAGTGCCCGTTGGGATCGCCGCCGAAGACCGCGGCGGTCTGCCGGCTGTTCATGAACCCGGTGAACACCCCGCGATCGATGTGGACCACCCGGCGGGCCGGCGTGCCCTCGTGGTCGTAGGCGTAGTGGCCGTAGCCGGGCAGGGACGGATCGGAGAAGGCGCTCACCAGCGGCGAGGCGATACGCTTGCCGAGCTGGGTGTCGTCGAGGCCGCGCAACAGCCAGGACCGGCCGGCGTAGGCGGTCTCCATCTTGAGCCCGCGGTCCAGCTCCACCGGGTGCCCGACGATCTCGTGGGAGAGCAGGGTGTTGTAGTGCGGGTCGGTGACCACCGGTACCTCCCCGTCGGGGGCCACCAGCGCGGGGGCGGCGGCGAGCTCCACCGCGTCCCCCGCCATCGCCCGCGCGAAGTCCGGGAAGGGCGGGAACTCGATCAGCGGCTCGGACACCCCGCGGTCCAGGATCTCCCAGCCGCGCTGGTGGCCGAGCACGTCGTAGATCTCCTGGCTGTTGTGAGGGCCGGTCGCCACCACGTAGCACATCCCCTGGGTGAGCGCGAACGACTGGTCGATGAGCGCACCCTCCGAGGAGGCGAAGAGCTCGCGGCTCAGCTGGGTCATCGTGGAGATGTAGTTGTAGGACACGCTCGAGTGGACGCCCGCGACCCGCCGGGACACCTCGGTGGTGAGGCGCTGCATGTCGTCGAGCGCGACGCCGCGCGGGTCCACCTCGAAGACCGCGGGCACCACCTCCTGCCGCACCGCGATCGGATGCAGGCGGGTGTCGCTGAGCGCGTCGCCCAGGGCTCCGAACTTGCCCTTCACGTCCGCCTTCATCTCCGCGTTGGCCATCGCGCGCCGGTAGGCGGCGAGCAGGCCCTCGCGCAGCAGCCGGGCCAGGTGCGGGACGTCGGCGGCGCCGAGCCCGCGGCCGAAGTAGCCGGGCGCGGTCATGCGCCGGCCCGCGAGCACGCGGATCCCGAGGGCGAAGGCGTAGTCGTCCCCGGAGATCTTGGCCTCGCCGTTCTCCGCGCCCGCGAACTTGCCCTCGCTGACCTCGAGGCGCACGTCCGCGTAGTGGAGGTCGGCGAGCGCGCGGGCCTGGGTGGTGACCAGCTCGCGCACCATCGGAGTGACGGTCTCGATCAGCCGGGTCTCGATGCCGTGGGGCATGGGCTCAGAGCAGGGCGAACGGCTCGACCGAGACGGTATCGCCCGCGGCCACGTCGCCGCGCTCTTCCTCGATCACCACGAAGCAGTTGGCCAGGGTCATCGAGGTGAGGATGCCGGAGCCCTGGGGTCCGGTGACGCGGACCTCCCAGCGCTCGCCATGATAGGAGAGGATGCCGCGCTTGAACTCCCGCCGGCCCGCCTTCTTGCTCATCGGCTCCATCGCGACCGCGTGGAAGCGGGGCGGGAACAGCTCGCGGCGCCCGGCGAGCTTCCAGAGGGCGGGCCGCACGAACAGGTGAAACGTCAGCATCGAGGCCACCGGATTGCCGGGCAGGCCGAAGAAGTGCGCGGATCCGATCCGGCCCACCGCGAGCGGGCGGCCGGGCTGCATCGCGACCTGCCAGAAATCGATGCCTCCCGCGTCCTGGAGCACCGCCTTCACCAGGTCGTGGTCGCCCACCGACACGCCCCCCGAGGTCAGCACGACGTCCGCGGTGGCGGCGGCGGTGCGGAGGCGGGCGTGCAGCACGTCGTAGAGATCGGGGACGATGCCGTGATCGGTGGTCTGTCCGCCCGCGGCGTGGACCAGGCCGTGGAGCGAGAAGCGATTCGAGTCGAAGATCTGCCCGGGCTTGCGCGTGTCACCCGGCTCGGCCACCTCGTCGCCGGTGGAGAGGATCGCCACGCGCGGCCGCTGGTGCACGAGGAGCTGCGGAAGGCCGAGCGAGGCGGCGACCCCCAGCTCCTGCGGCCGCAGCGCGGTGCCGGCGGCCAGCACGACCGAGCCGGCCTGCACGTCCTCGCCGCGATGGCGCACGTTGACCCCGGCGGGGCCGGGCCCGATGCGGACCGCGCGCCCGCTCCGTTCGACGATCTCCTGGGGGTACACGGTGCCCCCGCCCGCGGGTATCGGCGCGCCGGTCATGATGCGGAGGGCCTCGCCGGGGCCGAGCACCCCGTCGAAGACCGCGCCCGCGGCCAGATCCGCCACCACCGTGAGCTCGCGGCTGCCGTCCGAGGGGATGTCCTCCGAGCGCACCGCGTAGCCGTCCACCGCGGAATTGGCGGTGGGCGGCACGTCGAAGGCGGCGCGCACGTCCTCCGCGAGGACGCGGCCGAGGCAGGCGCCGAGCGCCGCCACCTCCGGCGGCGCGACCCGGGTCACCTGCGCGAGGATGTGCGCCTGCGCGTCCCCGACGGAAATCATCCCGCGCATTATACCGCGGCCGCCCGCATCCCCCGGTCACGACGCGCGTGCTACGATACGCGCCGATGTCGTCGTCGTGCCCTCAATGCGGCTGGGCGCCGGTCGACGCCGCGCGCTGCGCGCGCTGCGGCGTGGAGGTGGCCCGCTACCGCGCGAACCTGGCCGCGGTGAGCGCGGTGCCCGCGCCGCCGGTGGAGCGGGCTCTGCCGCCGAGCGCTCCGGCGGCCCCGCCGGCCGTCGCACCGCTCCCGGTGGGGACCCCGCGCCCCGCCGGCTTCTGGGTCCGCGCCGCGGCGGTGCTGATCGACGTGGTCCTGGTGATGGTGGCGGAGGTGCTGTTCGGGTTCGCCCTGTGGGCGGTCCCCGACGATCGGCTGGCCTATGCGGCCTCGCGCGCCTTCCGCTTCCTGGCCAGCCCGTGTTACTTCGTGTTCCTGCACTGGGCGCGCGGCCAGACGTTCGGCAAGATGGTCTTCCGCGTGCGCGTCGTGACGCTGGCCGGCGGTCCGCTCCCGTTCGGGATCTCGGTGCTCCGCCATCTCGGCTCCTGGATCTCCGCGGCGATCCTCGGCGTGGGCTACCTGGTCGCCGCCTTCCGTGCCGACAAGCGCGCGCTCCACGACCTCATCGCGGGCACCCGCGTCGAACACGTCACCTGAAGGAGACGCCATGGCGACCTGCCCGATGTGCCGCGCGCCTCACCTCCACCTCGGCTCCGCCCGGCCCCTGGCCGCGCTGCGCCGGGCCCCGGGCCGGTTGGCCCTCGCGCTGCGCCGCGTCCCGCGGAGACTCGTGGCCCGCCGGCCCGGGCGAGGGGAGTGGGCGGTGGCCGAGGTGCTGTGCCACCTGGCCGACGCGGAGATCGCGCTCGCGTTCCGCATCCGCAAGATCGCGGCGGAGCCGGGCCGCGTGCTGGTGGCGTGGGACCAGGATCGCTGGGCGGATCACGGCGGCTACCGGCGCACGCCGCCGGGCGAGGCCCTCGCCACGTTCGTGGCGCTGCGCGGATCGAACCTCGCCTACGTCGGCCGGCTGAGCGCGGCGGAGAAGCGGCAGCACGGGCGGCACCCGGAGTACGGCCGCCTCACGATCCCTCAGATGCTGGCTCACTGGGCCGACCACGACCTGAACCACCTCGCGCAGATCCGCTCGGCGCACCACCGTCTCGCCGGCCGCCGCCGCCCCGGGCCGTGACGCTGCCGCTCGCGTTGCGGAACCGGCTCGCCGAGCTCATCCTCGAGGCGCTGCACGACGGCGCCGCGCGGCGCGGGCTCGAAACGGTCGCCGCGGTCTGCGCCGATCCGCGCGCGCTCGATCCCGCCGTTCCCCCGCCCGAGGGGTTTCCCGCCGAGCTCTTCGAGAGCCGCGCCGACGGCTGGCGCATCCGCGCGGGCTTCGGGCCGCACGCCGCCGCGTTCGGCGAGCGTGCGACCCGCGCCGCGCGTGCCCTCGCGGGCCGGCCGCTGGTCGCCGCCGATCCCACGCGGCCGGTGGGCCTCGCGGACGCGGCCACGCTCTTCGACGCCGGCCTCTACTTCGAGACCCACGAGGTGCTCGAGCCCTTCTGGATGCGGGCCGAGGGCGCGGAGCGCGAGGCGCTCCAGGGCCTCATCCAGGTCGCGGTCGGCTTCCAGCATCTGGCCAACCGTAATCTCGACGGCGCGCGCGCGCTGCTGCGCGACGGCGCCAGCAAGCTCGCGGGACACGCCATGCCCGGGCGGGGCCTGGACGGCCGCGACACCGGCGCCTTCGCGGCCGCGGTGGCCCGGTGCCTCGCCGAGATCATCGCGCTCGGGGCGGAGGCGCCCGCGCGGTTCGACTGGAGCCGGGTGCCCCGCTTCCCGGCGGGGAGCTGAGCCGCGATGGCACGGCTGCACGCGCTGCCCGACGCCGCGGAGATCGCGAAGCGCCGCAGGCTGCTGCCGCCCGGGCGGTTGCTCGAAGCCTGGCCCGATCTCTACGTCGCCGGCCAGGCCTGGGTGGGCGACGAGGCCCGCGCCCTGCTGGAGACGGTGGGCGGCGCGCTCACGGTGACACTCTCGGTCGACGCCGCCGCGGTGCCCGTCTACTACGGCCCGCGTCTCTCGGACGTGGAGTCGCTGCCGCTCGAAGAGTCGCTGCGGGCCCGGGTGCTGTCGGCGCGCGGCATCGCGGTCGCCTGGATCAGCTACGACCAGTTCGGCGAGCGGACGGTGTACGAGCCGACCGGACCCGCGGATCCCATCTTCTACCTGCGGCGGCCCGGCGGCACCGCCGCGCACATCTGGCGCCTGTTCCGGACGAAGCCGGAGGCGCGCGTCTACATGGCCGAGTACTACGGCCGCGACTCCGAGGGGCGGCACTGGGCGGAGACCTTGCCCGCGGAGACGTTCGACGAGCTGCTCGCGCGTCACCGCGCGGGCTGATCGCTCACCGAAAGGAGTCACGCGATGGATCTCGGGCTCAAGGGCAAGACGGCACTGGTCACGGGCGGCAGCAAGGGGATCGGCCGCGCGGTCGCGCAGTCGCTCGCCGCGGAGGGCGCGCGCGTGATGATCTGTTCCCGCGACGCGGGCACCCTCAAGCAGGCGGCCGCGGACGTCGAGCGCGCGACGGGCGGGCGCGTGGAGATCCTCTCCGCCGACCTGAGCGCGCCCGCCGAGGTCGCCCGGGTAGCGAAGGAGGCGATCGCGCGCCTCGGCCGCCTCGACATCCTCGTGAACAACGCGGGCGCGATCAAGGGCGGTGATTTCCTCACGACTCCCGATGCGGAGTGGCTCGAGGGCTGGAGCCTCAAGCTCCTCGGCTACATCCGCATGGCGCGCGAGGTCCTCCCGCACATGCAGCGCCAGGGCGGCGGGCGCATCATCAACGTGGTGGGCGCGGCCGCGCGCAATCCCGCCG
>DATFUK010000395.1:0-4959 GCA_035260865.1 Candidatus Methylomirabilota bacterium
ATCATTCCCAAAAAGATCCTGACCCAGAAGTCCGTGCCCTGGACGCCGGACGGCGCGGAGAGCGCGCTCCGGGCCCGCGGCCTCCGGCTCACCGGGCCGCGCCGAGTGGTGCTCGACGTGGTGCGCGCCACCGAGGCGCACCCCACCGCGGAGTGGATCCACCAGATGGTCCGCCGCCGCCTGCCTCGCGTGAGCCTGGGCACGGTGTACCGCAACCTGCGCCTGCTGGTGGCCGAGGGGCTGGTCAACGAGCTGCCCGGCCCGCACGCGCGCTTCGACGGCAACATCAGCGAGCACCACCATTTCACCTGCGTCGCCTGCGGCCGGATGAGCGACGTGCCGGCGCCGACCGGCGATCCGCACTCCCGCGCGCTCTGCGGGCGGGTGGCTGCTCAGGGCGGCTTCAGCGTCACCCACCATCGCATCGAGTTCTACGGCCGCTGTCCCGAGTGCCGGCGCCGCGCCGGGGTCCGGGCGCGGAGCCGGCGCCCCACGCCGTAGCTCGGCGGGCCCCGGCCCCCCGAGCCGCCGCCACCATCACCCGACAGGAGGATTCGCCATGGCAGGAAAGCCGCTGAAGGGCAGCAAGAGCGTGGACAACCTCAAGGACGCCTTCGCGGGCGAGTCGCAGGCCAACCGCCGCTATCTCTACTTCGCGCGCGTCGCGGACATCGAAGGGTTCCCGGACGTCGCGGGCCTCTTCAAGGACACCGCCGACGCCGAGACCGGCCACGCTTTCGGCCACCTGGACTTCCTGAAGGAAGTGGGCGATCCGGCGACCGGGGAGCCTATCGGCAAGACCGAGAAGAACCTCAAGGCCGCCGTCGCGGGTGAGACCTACGAGTACACCCAGATGTACCCGGGCATGGCCAAGACCGCGCGGGACGAGGGATACCCGGAACTCGCCGAGTGGTTCGAGACGCTCGCCAAGGCCGAGAAGTCCCACGCGGGCCGGTTCACCAAGGGGCTCAACCAGGTCGCGGGCAAGGAGCCGGCGGACGCCATCTAGTCCGCCCCCGATTCGACTCGGGCCGGGCGCCGGCTCCCACGCCGGCGCCCGGCCTCCGCACCGCTCATTCCCGCACTCGTGAGAGGACGATGACACTCGACATCCGCGTCCCGGAGTTCTGGCAACTCGACCGCGTGGACACCGAGCTGCGCCGGGTCTACGACATCTGCGCGGGCTGCCGCCGCTGCCTGCCGCTCTGCCCCTCGTTCAAGGTCATGTTCGACCGGCTGGACGTGGACGCGGTGGACGGAGACGTCGAGAAGCTCCCCGCCGCGGACGTCAAGGAAGTCGTCGATCTCTGCTACCAGTGCAAGCTCTGCTACAACCACTGTCCCTACACCCCGCCGCACCGGTGGGCGGTGGACTTCCCGCGGCTCATGCTGCGGTCGCGCTCCGCGGAGGCCCGCGCCCACGGGGTGACGCTGCAGGACCGCTTCCTCGGCAACACCGAGCTGGTCGGGCGCATCGGCAGCCTCAGCGCGCCCGTCTCGAACTGGATGAACGCGGTGTGGGTGAATCGCAAGTTCATGGAGAAGGCGGTCGGCATCCACGCGAAGCGCAACCTGCCCCCCTTCCACCGCGAGACGTTCTCGCGCTGGTTCGACGGGCGGAAGCCGCGGCCCGCGGCCGCGCCCGTGCGGGACCGGGTGGCGCTCTTCACCACGTGCTCGGTGGAGTACAACGATCCCGCCACCGGCAAGGCCGCGGTGGCGGTGCTCGAGAAGAACGGGGTGGAGGTGACCCTGCCCGCCCAGCGGTGCTGCGGGATGCCCTACCTCGACGGGGGCGCGGTCACCGAGGCCAAGCGGCTCATCGCGGCCAACGTCAAGAGCCTCGCCGAGCAGGTTCGGCTGGGGCGGGAGATCGTGGTGCCGGGGCCGACGTGCTCGTACATGCTCAAGCAGGAGTATCCGTGGCTCGACGGCTCGGACGACGCCAACCTGGTCGCGGCGCGCACCCGCGATCTCTTCGAGTATCTGGCCGCGCTGCACGACAAGGGCCGCCTCGACACCGCGTTCCCGAACCCCCCGGGCACCATCGCCTACCAGCTGCCCTGTCACCTGAAGGCCCAGAACATGGGCACCCGGTCGGCCGACGTGCTGCGCCTCACCGGGGCGCCGGTGGAGGTGATCGAGCGGTGCTCGGCGGTGGACGGCACCTGGGGCATGAAGACCGAGTACTTCGAGCTGTCCATGAAGCTGGCCGGCCCCCTGTTCCGGGACGTGGAGGCGGCCAGGCCCGACCGGGTCGCCACCGACTGCCCGCTCGCGGCCCTGCAGATCCACCAGGGCACCGGGCGCACCGCGCGGCATCCCATCCAGATCCTGGCCGAGGCGTACGGGCTCGATCCGGAGGACCCGGCGTGAGCCCCGAGATCCGCCTCGCCGACGTCATCAACTTCTTCGAGTACGAGAAGGTGCGCGAGGACCGCCGGCAGCGTGTGATCGCCCTGAAGGCGAAGCGGCGTATCGAGGTCGGGCCCTACCTGTCGTTCGTCTTCGAGAACCGGGCGACCCTCCTGTTCCAGATCCAGGAGATGTGCCGCGCGGAGCGCATCATCGACGACGCGCGGGTGCAGGAGGAGATCGACGTCTACGGCGCGCTGTTGCCCCGGCCGGGCGAGCTCTCGGCCACGCTGTTCATCGAGATCGCCGACAAGGACCAGATCAAGCCGGTGCTGGACCGCTTCATGGGCATCGACACCGGCCGGCACGTGTGGATGGAGATCGCGGGCGGCCCCCGGGTTCCGGGGAGCTTCGAAGCGGGCCACTCCGACGAGGAGAAGGGAAAGCTGGCCGCGGTCCACTTCGTGCGCTTCGCGTTCTCCCCGGAGGCGATTCGCGCCTTCGGGAGCTCCACGGTGGACCTGGTGGTCGATCATCCCGCCGCGCGTGCGCGCACCCGCCTGTCCGAAGAGACCAGGGCCGAGCTGCTGACCGATCTCTGCCCCTGACGGGCGCGCGGCGCGGGCCGGGGTCTACTTCATGATCTCGAACCAGAGATAGTAGACCAGGGTCAGGATCACGCCGAACCAGAGGGTGCCCTTCACGGTGGCCAGCGGCTTGGCCGCGCCCTTGCCCGGCGTGCCCACCAGCGCGTTGATCTCGACCAGCACCATGATGGCGAGGGCCACGATCCAGAAGACCAGCCCGGACTTCCCGACCGTGAGCGTACCGAAGTGGTTGGCCGCGCCCATGAAGAAGAGCATCGGGATCGACATCACGACGTTGGTGCGGGAGGCGAGGCCGCCCCGGGCACCCGCCGCGGCCGCGGCCGGGTTGGCCGGCTTGCCCGCCGCGGTGTCGAGCGCGTTCTTGATCACGATCTTGTTCTTGGGCCAGATCAGGAACCACACGTTGGCCCACATGATCGATCCCAGGAGCCCGCCGAGCAGGATCTTCCAGGTGCCCGGGTCGTTGATGCCGCGGAGCCCCAGCCAGTAGTGGAGCAAGTAGATCCAGCCGGAGAGAAAGGTGATCATCGCGCCCCACCGGAACCACCACATCACCCGCGGCAGCAGCTTCTGCTGCGCGCCGGAGCGGACCCCCGGCTCGGTCTCGGCGAAAAAGGGGACCTGGGCGAAGTTGAGGTAGTACAGGAGCCCGATCCAGGTGATACCCGCCAGGAAGTGAATCCAGCGCAAGAGGAACAGCCAGCCTTCAGAGCTCATCAGTGCCATCGTCACCCTCCCGGGAAAGACCGCGGATCAGTCACTGCATGGAGCCCTCAGTCTAGTCAGTCGTCCTCGTCGTCATCCTCGTCCTCGTCGTCGTCCTCCTCGTCGTCGTCGAGGTCATCATCGAGATCGTCGTCGTCGAAATCGTCGTCGTCGTCGAAGTCATCGTCCTCGTCATCGAGGTCGTCGTCGTCCGCGTCGTCGTCCGCGCCCTCCTTGTCCTTGTCCTCGTCGTCCGGCGCGAGCAGCGGCGTCTGCTCGTCTTCGATCCACGGGTGATTGCCGAGGCTGGCCATTCGAAGCTCCTCCCGAGGTAAGGCCTTTGCTGGGCGGGATTATAGCAAAGGGGGTTTGGGTGTCCATTCCATTTTGGCCAATTTTCGTCACCTATCCACTTATCCCCACTCATCCACAACACGAGATTTGCACGGGCTGACGCGGTTCCGCAGCCGTCGCGATGCGGACGCGCAGCGGTGGTGCGGCGCGCGCGCACATCGCCTCCGCGATCCCTGATCGAACGGGGCGATTCGCGCGCGCCAATTCGCGCGCCCGCATATCCAGAGGGCGCCTCCGCGCTTGACTGCCGCTCCGGCGAGCGCCTAGCATGCGCCCGACGGTCGTATCCGTCCACGAGGAGAAACAAGGATGCCGTTGTTCGCCGTCGAGCGTGATCTGAGCCAGGTGCCCCCCGAGCACTTCCGCTCCAACCTCCCCGGCCTGGTGACCGCGTGCGCGCAGCTACAGGGGGTCGGGAAAAAAGTACGCTACATCAGCAGCGCGGTGTTCCCGGCGGAGGCACGCGGGCTCTGCCTCTTCGGCGCGGAGCAGGCCCAGTGGATCCAGGAGGCGAACGAGGCGGCCCGGCTGCCTTACTCGCGGATCTTCGCGGTGCTCGATCTCACGCCCACCGGGGTCCGACGCGACCTCTCGCGGGGCCGCTGGCCGGCGCGGGTGGAGGCGACCGTGGCGGTGGCACACAAGGGAAGCAACGGCGGACCGCCGTCCGGGACCGCCGCGCGGGTGGCCGACGAGATGACGCGGTGGTCGGACGAGGCGCACGAGCTCATGCAGGTGCTGGGCGGCTGGCTCGAGGACGCGGGACGCCTGCAGGCCGATGTGGGCGCCCTCGAGGCCGAGCGGGCCGCGCTCGCCGACGAGGTGGGGCGGCTCCGGGAGGAGAACGACGGGCTGCGCGGGGAGCGGGACGAGCTCTCCGAGGCGCTGCAAACGCTCGCGGGACAGGCGACCCGGGCCGCCGACGAGGTCCTGCACC
>DATFUK010000396.1:0-2144 GCA_035260865.1 Candidatus Methylomirabilota bacterium
GTCTGCTCCGAGGGCACCGTGAGGTCTTCGAGCACCGGGGAGAACGGCACCGGCACGTCCATCGCGCCCATGCGCTTCACCGGCGCGTCGAGGTAGTAGAACGCGCCCTCCGCGATGACCGAGGCGATCTCGGCGGTGACCCCGTAGCGCTCGTAGCCCTCGTCCACCACCAGGGCGCGCGAGGTCTTCTTGGCCGAGTCGATCAGCGCCTGCTTGTCGAGCGGCCACGTCGTCCGCGGGTCGATCACCTCCGCGCTGATGCCGGCCTCGTCCAGGAGCTTGGCCGCGCCCAGGGCCACGCCCACCATGCTGCTGGTGGCCACGATCGTGATGTCCTTCCCCGCGCGCTTCACCTCGGCCACGCCGAACGGGATCGTGTAGTCGCCCTCGGGCACCGGGCCCTTCATTCGGTACATCATCTTGTCCTCGAAGATCACCACCGGGCTGTCGTCGCGGATCGCGGTCTTCATGAGCCCCTTGGCCTCGTAGGGCCCCGAGGGCAGCGCGACCTTGAGGCCGGGGACGTGGCTCACCCAGGCGTGGAGCGACTGCGAGTGCTGGGCGGCCGAGCGGCGGGTGGCGCCGAGCGTGGTGCGGAAGACGATCGGCACCTTGATCTTGCCGCCCGACATGTAGTGCGCCTTGGCGGCCTGGTTGACCATCTGGTCCATGGTCAGCGTGATGAAGTCGCCGAACATCACGTCCACGATCGGCCGCATGCCGGTCATGGCCGCACCCACCCCGATGCCCGCGTAGCCGGGCTCGGAGATCGGCGTGTCCACGACCCGATCGGTGCCGAACTCCTGCACCAGCCCGACCAGGGTCTTGAACGGATGGCCGGCCTCGGCGATGTCTTCCCCGATGATGAAGACGGTCGGATCCCGGCGCATCTCCTCGGCGATGGCTTCCTTGACCGCATCCCCGTACGTCAGCTCTCGCTCGGCCATGTGCTTCTCCTCTGCTAGTCGATGACGCGGTCGGCCCGGACCAGGATCGACGGGGGCACCGTCAGCCCGATCCGACGCGCCGCCGTCATGTTGATCGTCAACAGGATCCGGCTGACCTGCTCGATCGCGACCAGGTTCGCGTCGGCGCCCTTGAGGATCTTGTCCACGAACTTCGCCAGGCCCTTGAAGCTGTCGATCACGCCCGGCCCGTAGCTCGCCAGGCCGCCCGCGTCGGTGAACTCGGTCCAGCCGAACATGCTGGGGATCTTCTCGCGGGCCGCGAACTCCGCGATCTCCGCCCGACGAACGAGCGTGAGCGAATCGGGGAACACGATCATCGCCCCCGGCCGGCTCGCGCGGATCTTCTCCATGACCGCGGGCAGCTCCGCCGGGCTCCGGACCAGATGGCGGGTGATGGTGGCGCCCACCCGGCGGGCCGCGTCCTCGGTCACCCGGTACTCGGCCAGCTCCCCCACGTGCTCCGGGTTCGACAGCAGCGCGATCTGCGTGGCCTGCGGCACCAGCTCCTTGAGCAACTCGATCCGCTTGCTCGAGAGCTCGAGCGCCATGAAGGTGATGCCGGTCATGTTGCGCCCGGGCTTGGCCAGGCTGTCCGCGAATCCCGCGGCCACCGGATCACCGCTGTAGGCGAACACCACCGGCACGCGCGCCCGGGCGCTCTTGAGGTACTCCACCGACGGCCCGCGCGAGGCCAGGATGTCCAGGCGCTCGGTCATCAGCTCGTCCACCAGCCCGGGCAGCCGCGTGAAGTCGCCGTTCGCGAAGCGCGGGATCAGGACAAAGTCCCTGGCTTCGGCGTAGCCCAGCTCCTGGAGGCCCAGCCGCAGGTTCTCGAGCCCCGCGTCCGGCGGGCTGACGTAGGCGAGCCATCCGATGCGGGCGGGGCGGGCCGGGCGCTGGGCCAGCGCGCGGGTGGCGCCCAGGGCCACCAGGCCCGGAGCGAGGGCCAGCACGGCCCGGCGCGATACCACGCTCCCCTGCCCGAGTCCAACCCGCGACATCGCGCCCCTCCGATCCAGTGTGCCCTACGTGTGGCTGACGGCTGCTTATCCTATCCCAATCGCGGAGGCTCCGGGGCCCGCGCGGGACCGGAGACGGGCGGGGCGACCGGGCGGCGCTGCGGCAGCGCGATGGCCCGGAGGCTGTCGAGATCGATCGCGGGCATGTCGAGGCTGA
>DATFUK010000397.1:0-7874 GCA_035260865.1 Candidatus Methylomirabilota bacterium
TCCAGCACGGGCGGCTGGAGCAGCAGGCGTACGATCAGTCGGTCACCGACTGGGAGCTCATCCGGCTGTTCGAGCGAATCTAGCCCCGGACGAGGGGAAGGACGAGTCAGATGCCAGGAAGGCTGCGGGGGAAGGTCGCCCTGATCACCGGCGCGGGGATGGGGATGGGGCGCGAGGCGTCGGTGCTCTTCGCGGAGGAAGGCGCCCGCGTGGTGGTGTGCGATCTGAACGGCGCCGCCGCGGCCCAGACCGCGGAGCTGGTCCAGAAGGCGGGCGGGGAGGCGCTGGCGGTGGTGGGCGACGTGGCCGTCGAGGCCGAGGTGCGCCGCATGGTCGAGGACGGGACGCGCCGCTTCGGGGCGCTCCACATCCTCTACAACAACGCGGGGGTGCTCTGGAAGGACCGCGACCGGTCGGTGCTCGAGACGGACGGCGAGCAGTGGGACCGGGTCATGGCGATCAACCTCAAGTCGGTCTTCTGGGTCACCAAGTACGGCATCCCCCACCTCCGAGCCGCGGGCGGGGGATCGATCATCCTGGTGGGCTCGGTCTCGGCCCTGGCCGGCTTCACGCGGGCCCAGGACGCCTACACCGCGGCCAAGGGCGCGCTGATCTCGCTCAACAGGTCACTGGCCATCCAGTTCGCCCGGGACAATATCCGCTCGAACGTGATCCACCCGGGGATCGTGGAGACCCCGTTGCAGGCCCCGTATCTCAACGACGCGCTGCGGGCGGAGTTCAAGACCGGAATCCCCCTCGGCCGGATCGGCCAGCCTCGCGACATCGCGAACGCCGCGCTGTTCCTCGCCTCCGACGAGTCGTCGTTCATGACGGGGGCGGAGATGATCGTCGACGGCGGGTTCATGGCCCAGTAATGTCCCCATTCCAAGGAGGCTCCATCATGCTGACAGCCGCGCGCAGCGCCCTCGCCCTGGTGGTGACGGCCGCGCTGCTGGCCGTCGCCGCGGTCACCCCGGCGATGGCCCAGAAGCAGACCGTGGTCATCTACACCGCGATCGAGAACGAGCAGATCGCCGAGTACAAGAAGGCCTACGAGAAGTCGCTGCCCAACATCGAGGTCAAGATGCTCCGGCTGTCCACCGGGGACATCGCGGCCCGGTTCATGGCCGAGAAGGACAACATGCAGGCGGACGTGATCTGGGGCGTCGGGGCCACCAACATGCTCGTGTTCAAGAACGCGGGCCTGCTCGAGCCCTACGCGCCCAAGGGGCTCGACCGCATCCAGCCGCTCTTCCGCGACAAGGCCAATCCGCCCTCGTGGGTGGGTCTCGACATCTACATGTCCGCCTTCTGCTTCAACACCGACACCGGCAAGAAGCACAACCTGCCCGCGCCCGCCTCCTGGGCCGATCTCACCAAGCCGGCCTACAAGGGCCACGTGGTGATGCCCAACCCCGCGTCCTCGGGCACCGGCTACCTCTCGGTCGTCTCGATCCTGCAGCGGATGGGCGAGGCGGAGGGCTGGAAGTATCTCGACGCGCTCGACAAGAACATCGCGGAGTACACCAAGTCCGGCTCGAAGCCGTGCAAGGACTCGGCGGCGGGGGAGCGGGCCATCGGGGTGTCGTTCGAGTACGTGGCGCACGAGATGAAGAAGAAGGGCGCCCCGGTGGAGATGGTGCTGCCGAAGGAGGGCTCGGGTTACGAGATCGAGGCCAACGGGCTCACCAAGAAGGGGGCCAAGAACCCGGCGGCGCGGCAGTTCCTCGACTGGGCCGTGACCGATGAGTCGATGAGGATCGCCGCGCAGTTCTTCGCCGCGGTCGGGGTGAGCGGGATGCCGGTGCCCGAGGGCCTGCCCAAGGACATCAGCAAGGTGGTGTTCCCGAACGACTTCGACTGGTCCGCGAAGAACCGCGACCGCATCCTCGCCGAGTGGCAGAAGCGATACGCCAAATAACTCTCGCGGCGGCTGATCTAGACACTGCCCTCGCGCGGCTCGGCTACGCGGCCTTCCGGCCGGGCCAGCGCGAGGCGGTGGAGACCCTGCTGGCCCAGGGCCGGCTCCTGCTGGTGGCGCCCACCGGGGGCGGCAAGAGTCTGAGCTACCAGCTCCCGGCCACGCTGCTGCCCGGCACCACGCTGGTCATCTCTCCGCTCGTCGCCCTGATGGCCGACCAGGTCCAGGCCCTCGACGCGCGCGGGGTGCCCGCGACCTACCTCGCGGCCACCCTCGACGCCGCCGAGATCCGCCGGCGCATGGCGCGGCTCGCCGCGGGCGACTTCCGGCTCGTCTACGTCGCGCCGGAGCGCCTGGCGTTCCCCGGCTTCCGGGCCATGCTCGGCGAGATCAACATCCCGCTCATCGCGGTGGACGAGGCCCATTGCATCAGCGAGTGGGGCCACGACTTCCGGCCGGAGTACCTCGAGATCGGCGCGCTGATCGGCGCCTTCCCGGCGGCGCGCGTGCTCGCCTGCACCGCCACCGCGACTCCGATCGTGCGCGACGAGATCCTCGCGCGCCTGGGCCTCCCCCCGGAGACGCCCCAGATCGTCCGGGGTTTCGCCCGCCCGAACCTGGCCCTGCGCGCGGTCGAGGTGGACGGCCGCCGCGAGCGCGAGCGACTGGTGGACGCGGCGCTCACCGAGGCCCTCGGCGGACCCGGCCGCGGTGGTGGTACCGCGATCGTCTACGCCCCGACCCGCAAGAAGGCCGAGGAGGAGACCGACCGGCTGGCCGGCCGCGGCTGGGGCGCGGTGGCCTACCACGCCGGGCTCGACGGCCGGACGCGAGAGCTGGCCCAGCGGGGATTCGCGGATGGACGGGTCGAGGTCGTCGTGGCCACCAATGCCTTCGGCATGGGCATCGACCGGCCCGACGTCCGCGCGGTGATCCACCTGGGTCCGCCCGGCTCCATCGAGGCCTACTACCAGGAGGTGGGCCGCGCCGGCCGCGACGGGGCGCCCGCCCTCGGGCTCCTGCTGGTGAGCGGCGGCGATCTCCCGCTGCGCCGTGCTCTCCTCGAGCGGGGTACCGACGGCGCGGCGCCGGACCCGGCGGTCGTGGAGCACAAGTGGGGAATGTTCCTCGAGCTGATTCGCTGGGTCGAGGGCGGAAGCTGCCGTCACGATGCGATTCTTCGCTACTTCGGCGACGAGGCGGAGACGCTCGCCGGCTGTGGGCGCTGCGACGTCTGCCGGGCGCTCGAGGCCGCCCCGGAGGAAGACGACGCCGAGCGTACCTCGCTGATCGTCCGGAAGGCCCTGTCGGGCGTCGCCCGGGTCCACGATCGGTTCGGCCTCCAGACGGTGGTCAAGCTGGTCCGCGGCGAGCCCGACGAGCGGCTCGAGCGAGCCGGGCTGACGCGCGTGCCGACCCACGGCAACCTCAAGGAGCATCCCGCGGAGTGGATCCTGGCCCTGCTGCGCCGCTGCGTCTCCGCCGGCTGGGTGAGCTTCTCCGGACGGGACCGCCCGGTCGTGGTCCTGACCGAGGAGGGGCGCGCGGTGATGAAGGGCGAGCGGCCGGTGCGGCTGCTGCTGCCCGCGACCGGCCGCCCCGCGGCCGCCGCGCCCGCCGCCGGGCGCGGGACCGAGCCGGGGCGGCGCCGGCCCGCGCGCGAGGCCGCCGAGCTCGACACCGCCGCGCAGGCCCTCTTCGAGGCCTTGCGCCGGCACCGGCTCGCGGTGGCGCGGGCCGAGGGCCTGGCGCCCTTCATCGTGGCCAGCGACCGCACGCTCCGCGACATCGCCATGCTGAAGCCGCGGACGCGGGCCGAGCTCGAGATGGCCCACGGGGTGGGGCCGCACAAGGCGGAGCGCTACGGGCCGGGCCTGCTGCGCGTGGTGGCGGAGGAGAGCGCGCGGGGGAGCGGCGGGTGACCGAGGAAGCCGCCCGGCCCGCGGCGGTGGCCCTCGAGGGCATCGCCAAGAAGTTCGGCCAGTTCGCGGCCCTGCGCGGCATCACGCTGTCCATCTCGCCCGGCGAATTCGTCTGCTTCCTGGGGCCGAGCGGCTGCGGCAAGACCACGCTGCTGCGGATCATCGCGGGGCTCGAGCGGCAGAACGCGGGCATCGTCATGATGGGCGGGCGCGACGTCTCCACGCTGCCGCCCAGCCAGCGCAACTACGGCATCGTCTTCCAGTCCTACGCGCTCTTCCCGAACCTCACGGTGGCCCGCAACGTGGGCTACGGGCTCGAGACGCGCAAGGTGCCGAAGGCCCGGATCGACAGCCGCATCGACGAGCTCCTGACCCTGGTGGGGCTCGCGGCCCACAAGCAGAAGTACCCGGCCCAGCTCTCGGGCGGCGAGCAGCAGCGCATCGCGCTGGCGCGGGCCCTGGCCCCGTCGCCCGCGCTGCTGCTGCTCGACGAGCCGCTCTCCGCGCTGGACGCGCGCGTGCGCCAGTCCCTCCGCCACGAGATCCGCGCGCTGCAGCGGCGGCTCGGCGTCACCACGATCATGGTGACGCACGACCAGGAGGAAGCGCTGGCCATGGCCGACCGCATCGTGGTGATGAACCACGGGGTGGTGGAGCAGGTGGGCGCGCCGGTCGAGGTCTACATGCGCCCGCGCTCGCCGTTCGTGGCGCGCTTCGTCGGCCAGATGAACTTCCTCGAGGCCATCGCGGGAGAGCGGACCGGCTGGGCGCGGCTCGGCGCGGTGGAGATGCGGCACGGGGTCACCGAGCCCCTCGCCGCGGGCACCCGGCTCACGCTGGCGATCCGGCCGGAGGAGATCACGGTCGGCGCCGCGGTCGGCGCGGAGAACCGCCTGGTCACGCGCATCCGCGCGATCCAGTTCCTCGGCTCCTTCACCCGCCTGAGCCTGGCGCTGCCCGACGGCGCCCCCGCGCTCGAGTGCGACGTGGCGGCCACCGCGTTCGCGGCCCTGGGTGCGGCCGAGGGCTCCGAGCTGGCGCTCGCGCTGCGCCCCGAGGCCCTGCGCGTCTTCCCGGCCGCGGGCTAGCGCGCATGGCGGGCACCGCGGCGTCGGACCGGCTGCCCTCCGCGATCCCGGACCGCACCGTCCGCCACCGGCTGGGCGGCGAGGACCTGATCCGCTACGCGCTGGTCGCGGTCTTCGCGATCGTCCTCTACCTCTTCGTGCTCTACCCGCTGCTGCACGTGATCTGGCGGAGCCTGCTCGATCCGAGCGGCGCCTTCGTGGGGCCGGCCAACTACCGGCGCTACTTCGGCACGCCCGCCATCGCCGCGTCCATCTGGAACAGCCTCTCGGTCTCGCTGGTCTCCATGGTCATCACGGTGACCCTCGCCTTCGGCTACGCCTACGGGCTCACCCGCACCCTGATGCCGTGCCGCGGCCTGTTCCGGATCGTGGCGATGCTGCCGCTCTTCGCCCCGTCCCTGGTCCAGGCGCTGGCCTTCATCTACGTGTTCGGCAACAACGGCATCTTCACCCGCGCCACCGGCTACAACGTGGGGATCTACGGGGCCAAGGGCATCGTGGTGGCCGAGGTGTTCTACTGCTTCCCGCACGCGCTCCTCATCCTGGTGGCCGCCCTCTCCGCCACCGACGCGCGCCTCTACGACGCGGCGCGGACGCTCGGAGCCTCGCCGCTCAAGACCTTCCTGACCGTGACCCTGCCCGGCGTGAAGTTCGGGCTGGTCAGCGCCTCCTTCGTGGTCTTCACTCTCGTCATCACCGACTTCGGCGCGCCCAAGGCCATCGGCGGCAAGTTCTCGGTGATGGCCACCGAGACCTACAACCAGGTCTCCGGCCAGCAGAACTTCACCATGGGGGCCACCGTCTCGGTGGTCCTGCTGATCCCGGCGGTGCTCGCCTTCCTGGTGGACCGCATGGTGCAGCGCCGCCAGTACGCGCTGGTCACCGCGTCCTCACGCCCGCTCGCGCCGGCCCGCCGCCCGGCCGCCGACTGGGCCGGCTTCGGCTACTGCGCGCTCATCGCGGCGACCATCGCCGGCATGTACCTGGCCATCGCGGTCTACTCGCTGGTCGCGCGCTGGCCCTACAACTTCACCCCGACGCTCCGCCACTACCGCTTCGACACGGTGGGCGGCTACGTGCCGCTCTGGAACAGCGTCTACGTGGCCGCGCTGACCGCGCTGGTCGGGACCGTGCTCACCTTCGTGGGGGCCTACGTGGTCGAGAAGTGCCGCACCGGGTGGAGCGGGGTGCTCTACCTGCTGTCGGTGCTGCCGGTGTCGATCCCGGGCATGGTGCTGGGGCTCGCCTACATCTTCACGTTCAACAAGGCGGGCAGCCCGCTCAACGTGCTCTACGGCACGCTCGCGATCCTGATCATCTCCAACGTCATCCACTACTTCACGGTGGGCTTCCTCACCGCCACCACCGCGCTCCGCCAGATGGACGCGGAGTTCGAGAACGTCTCCGCCTCGCTGGGCGTGCCCTTCTACCGGACGTTCTGGCGGGTGACGGTGCCGATGGCCCTGCCGTCCATCGTGGGCATCAGCATGTACTTCTTCCTCAACGCGATGGTCACGCTCTCCGCGGTGGTCTTCCTGGTGGCCCCCGGCACCGAGCTGGCCGCGGTGGCGGTGCTGCTGATGGACGACGCGGGCGACAGCGGCCAGGCCGCCGCGATGTCGGTGTGCATCATCGGCATCGGGCTGGGCGTGCGCGTGGCCTACTGGGCCCTGATGCGGAGGGTGAGCCGCCGCACCCAGGCCTGGCGCGAGCCCCGGGAAAGCACTACTCTAGCGGAGCAAAGAAGCGAAGCGACCTCATAGAGGTCATCGCTTGCGATGACCGTAAGAACAATAGAGGGCATGAGGAAAACCACACTGGTAGATATTCACGATCACCGCGGCCGCTTCTTCGAGGTGCTGCAGGAGACCGAGCGCACCCAGACCGCGGTCATGACCATCGGGCCCGGCCAGGACGGCGGCCCCGAGGAGACCCACGCGGGCGACCAGGTGGTCTTCGTGGTGGAGGGCGAGGCGATCCTGACCGTCGAGGGGACCGCGCACCAGGCGCGGGCGGGAGCCTGCGTGCTCATCCCGGCGGGCGCGCTCCACCACGTGCGCAACCCGGGCGCGGAGCCGCTCTTCTTCCTCACGGTCTACGCGCCCCCGGTCTACTAGGCCGGTCCACGGAGCGATGACCCTCACCGGCAAGACCGCCCTCGTCACCGGGGCCGCCCGCGGGATCGGGCTCGCCATCGCCACGCGCCTGGCCGCCGACGGCGCGCGGGTGGCCCTGCTCGACCAGGACGCCGACGCGGTCGAGACGGCGGCGCGCGGCGTCGGCCGCGGCGCCCTCGCGCTGGCCGGGGACGTGACGCGGGCCAAGGACGTGGACGGCGCGGTCGCGCGGGTGGAGAGCGCCTGGGGCCGGCTCGACGTGCTGGTCAACAACGCGGGGATCACCGGCCGCTCGTTCCCGATCTGGGAGCTCTCCGACGAGGACTGGCAGCGGGTCATCGAGGTGGACCTGACCAGCGTGTTCCTCTGCTGCCGGGCCGCGGTGAAGGTGATGCTGCGGCAGGGCGGGGGCCGCATCGTCAACATCGCGTCGATCGCGGGGAAAGAGGGCAATCCGACGCTCGTGCCCTACTCCTCCGCCAAGGCGGGCGTGATCGGACTGACCAAGGCGCTCGCCAAGGAGGTCGCGACCCGCGGGATCTTCGTGAACGCGGTCGCGCCCGCGGTGATCGGCACCGAGCTGCTCAAGCAGATGGAGCAGAGCACGGTGGACCTGCTGGTGTCCAAGGTCCCGATGGGGCGCGTGGGGACGCCGGAGGAAGTGGCCGCGCTGGTGGCGTGGCTGGCCTCGGACGAGTGCTCCTTCAGCACCGGCGCGGTCTACGATCTCTCGGGCGGCCGGGCGACATATTAGATGGAGGCGGGCATGCGGATGATCGCGGGCTGGCTGGTGGTCGGGTTCCTCGGTGCGGCGGCCCCGGTGGGC
>DATFUK010000398.1:0-11220 GCA_035260865.1 Candidatus Methylomirabilota bacterium
CGGCCGGAAGTCTTCTGGGGCTTCGTGGCGAGCATGTACATCGGCAACCTCATGTTGCTGATCCTGAACCTGCCGCTGGTCGGCGTCTTCGTGACCGTGCTCCGCCTGCCGCAGCACCTCCTCGCCACCCTCGTGTTGCTGCTCTGCCTCGTCGGCGCCTTCAGCCTCAGCAACAGCTTCCTCGACCTGTGGGTGCTCGTCATCTTCGGCGTGTTCGGGTACGCGCTGCGGAAGCTCAAGGTGGATCCCTCGCCGATGGTGGTGGCGCTCGTGCTTGGCCCGATGATGGAGAAGACGCTGCGCCAGGCGCTCTTCCTCACCCGCGGCAGCGTCGTCGATCTCGTGGCGCGCCCGCTGTCGGCGACGATCCTGATCCTCGCCGCCGCCGCGCTCTTCGGGCCGCCGCTCCTCCGGCTCGTGCGGGGGAGGCGCGTCGCGAAGGCGCCCTCCGCGGGTTGAAGGCGGCCCGGCTCCCGGCCCGCCGCTGGAGTATGATCCGCAGCGGCGGGGCTCTGGCGGCGACTCGACCAAGACGTCTAACCGGATGACCGACGAGGAGGACGGCATGTCACGCATCCTGGCGGCAGGGGTGGCAATCGCGCTGATCATCGGGGGAATCGCGACGGGATCCGGGGCCCAGGGGCTGGTCAGCATGCAGAAGCTGTCGGCGCCGCTCGCCAACGAGCTGGTGGGCGACACGGTCGCGATCTGCGCTCAGAAGGGCTACCCCGTGACCGCGGTGGTGGTCGATCTCGACGGGGTGCGGCAGGCGATGCTGCGGGGCAACGGGGCGCCGATCCACACGCTCGACAACGCCTTCTTCAAGGCGTACTCGGCGGCTTCGCTGACGCTGGCGCGCAAGGAGGACAGCACCAAGGCGGTCGCCGAGCGGATGGCCAAGGCGCCCGCGACCACGGTGCCTTCGACGCCGCTACCCAACGTCACCTACGCGGTCGGCGGCGTGACGATCATGGCGGGCGGCGCGCCCATCGGCGCGATCGGGGTGAGCGGGGCGCCGGGCGGCCAGTTCGACGACGACTGTGCCCGCGCCGCCATCGCCAAGATCCAGGATCGGATGAAGTAGAGAGCCGCGCATGAGCGACGCGCCGACGTTCGGACGCTACGCCGAGCTGCCCGTCGACCGGATGACGGCGGCGCAGCGAGAGGGCTATCGCTTTCTCGTCGAGGGCCCGCGCGGCCGGCTGCCCGGGCCGTACAAGGTGTGGGTGCACAATCCCAAGCTGCTGCGCGCGGCGGCGCCGCTCGGCCAGCATTTCACGCCGGGCGAGTCGGCACTGTCGGAGCGAGAGCCCGAGATCGCGGTGCTCGTCATCACCAGCCGCTGGCATTCGGCCTACCCCACCGCCGCGCACGAGAAGCGCGGGGTGGAGGTGGGCCTGACCCCGGCCGCGGTGGAGGCGATCGTCGCGGGGCTGCCGACCTCGTTCGCCGACGCGCGCGAGCAGGCGGTCTACGAGGTGGCGATGGCCCTCGCCGCCGGGCGGCCCATCCCGCAGGGGCTCCACGATCGCGCGGTGGACGGGCTCGGGCACGAGGGCGTCACCGATATGATCGTGCTGATGGGGTACTACACCGCGGTCTCGCTGACGATGAACTTCTACGCGGTGCCCGCCGGGACCCCGGGCCTGACCCGCTGACCCGGCAATGACCGCCATGAAGATCTCGCCCGTTCATCCAGCGCTCGGGGCCGAGGTCGCCGGCGTGGACCTGAGCGCCCCGATCGACGAGCCGACGCGGCACGCGCTGTCCCGGGCGCTCGCCGAGCATCTGGCGCTGGTGTTTCACGACCAGTCGCTGACGCCCGCCCAGTACCTGGCCGCCGCCTCGGTGTTCGGCCCGCCGATGGAGCAGCACTACTCGCAGCACAACATGCCCGACTTCCCCCTGATCGGGCTGATCTGGCATCGGAACGGCCAGCAGCCGGCCGAGCAGTGGCACACCGATCACACCAACCGTGAGCGTCCGCCGGCCGCCACCATCCTGTACGGACAGGAGATCCCGTCGGCGGGCGGCGGCACCAGCGTGGCCAGCATGCGCGCGGCTTATCTCGCGCTGCCGGAGGACGAGCGTCGGCGCCTCGAGGCGCTCACCTCGTTCAACGGGCTGGACGGGCACGCGGACACGCGCCCGGAGGACCAGGACAAGTACGGCAAGCCGATCGAGCACCCGATGGTGCGCACCCATCCGGTGCACGGATCGCGCGCGGTGTACTTCCACGTCTCCAAGGCCACCCACATCTCCGGGATGACTCCCGAGGCGAGCCGGGCCTACATGCGTGACCTGCTCGACCGGATGATCCGGCCGGAGATCGTCTACCACCACGTGTGGCGCAAGGGCGACGTGCTGGTCATCGACGATCGCGCGACGATGCACCGCGCTCACGGCGACTACGACCGGAGCCAGAGCCGCGTGCTGTGGCGGATCATCGTCGAGGGCGACCGCCCGCGGCTCGCGTGATCCGCGGTTCAACTCCGCAACATCCGAGGAGAAGAGCGATGAGAATGCGCATGGCGTTCCTGGCGATCCTGCTGTGCCTGTCGACCGTCGCCCTCGCCCAGGCTCAGAGCCTGCCGAGCGCCAAGCCCGAGCAGGTCGGGCTCTCGACCGAGCGGCTCAACAAGGTCACCGCGATGCTCAAGGCGGACGTCGAGAAAGGAGTCATCCCGGGAGCGATCGTGCTGGTGGCCCGGCACGGCAAGATCGCCTGGTTCGACTCGGTCGGGACCCGCAATCCCGAGACGAAGGCCCCGATGACGAGGGACTCGATCTTCCGGATCTATTCGATGAGCAAGCCGATCACCTCGGTGGCCGCGATGGTGCTGTTCGAGGACGGCAAGTTCAACCTGAGCGAGCCCGTCTCGAAGTACATCCCGCAGCTCGGCGGCCTCAAGGTGGGCGTCGAGAAGCTCGATGCCGACGGCAAGGCCACCCTCGAGCTGGTGCCCGCCCAGCGCAACATGACCATCCAGGATCTGTTCCGGCACACCTCCGGGCTGACCTACGGGTTCTTCGGCAATACCCTCGTGAAGAAGATGTACGTCGACACCAAGGTCTGGAACGACTATCCCTCGAATGCGGAGCTGGTCGACCGGCTCGCCAAGCTGCCGCTCGCCTCTCAGCCGGGCACCATCTGGGACTACAGCCACTCGACCGACGTGCTCGGGCGGCTCGTCGAGGTGATCTCCGGCCAGTCACTCTATCAGTTCGAGAAGGAGCGGCTCCTGGATCCGCTCGGCATGACCAGCACCAGCTTCTACGTGACCGACCGCACCAAGCAGGATCGCATCGTCGAGCCCTTCCCGAACGATCGCAATTTCGGCATCGACGCCGACTTCAACGACCCACGCGTGGTCCAGAAGTGGGAGTCGGGCGGGGGCGGCATGGTCAGCACCGCCATGGACTACGCGCGCTTCCTCCAGATGCTGCTCAATGGCGGCAGCCTCGACGGCAAGCGGGTGCTGGGCCCCAAGACGGTGTCGTACATGGCGGCCGACCACCTGGGTGCCTCGGTCGCGCCGGGTCCCCTCTACCTGCCCGGGGCCGGTTTCGGCTTCGGCCTGGGCTTCGCGGTGCGCAAGGATGCCGGCGTGTCGCCGCTAGCCGGATCGGTCGGCGAGTACAACTGGGGCGGGGCCGGCGGGACCTACTTCTGGGTCGATCCGAAGGAAGACATGTTCGTGGTGTTCATGATGCAGTCGCCCAAGTGGCGGGTCCCGTACCGGGCCCTGCTCAAGGACATGATCTACGCGGCGGTCACCAAGCCCGCGGCGAGATAGGGGCGGGTCCGGACGAGGATGAGCGACGACGCGCTCGTCCGCTTCACCGAGCACCAGCTCCCCCGGGAGGAGCTCCACGCGCTGATGGCGCGCTCCGACGGGCCGGCGCTGCTACGCGCGGTCTGGCACCTGGGCGTGCTCGCGCTCGCCGGCACCCTGTTATGGCGGCTCCGCGCCACCGTCTGGGTCCTGCCCCTGCTGGTCGCGCACGGCTACGTGCTCGCGTTCATCTTCTGCGCGTTCCACGAGACCGCGCACCGCACCGCCTTCCGCACCCGCTGGCTGAACGCGGCGCTCGGCACGCTCGCCGGGTTCCTCACGTTCTGGCCGTACCGGAACTACCGCGTGTACCACTGGGAGCATCACCGCCACACCCAGGATCCCTCGCTCGATCCCGAGCTCTTCTTCCCGAAGCCCGCGTCGCGGCCGGTCTACCTCCTCGTGCTGACCGGGATCCCCAACGCGATCCGCCGTATCGGGGACATGTTGCGGCTCGCCGCCGGCCGAGCGGACCGGCCGTGGATGGCGCCCGCCGAGCGCCGGCCCCTCATCGTCGAGGCGCGGGCCTATCTCGCCGGCTATGCGGTGGTGGCGGCGGCCTCGGTGCTGGCCGGGACGCCCATCGCCCTGCTCGTCTGGATCGCGCCGTGGATGGTCGGCCAGGCGTTCCTGCGACCCTACCTGCTGGCCGAGCACACCGGCTGCGGGGTCACGCGCGACTGCCTCGAGAACACGCGCACCACGCTCACGCTGGCGCTCGTCCGTCTCTTCGCGTGGAACATGCCGTACCACTCCGAGCACCACGCCTACCCGGCGGTGCCCTTCCACGCGCTGCCCCGGCTCCACGAGCAGGTACGAGGCCGTATCGAGCATCTCGAGCCCGGCTACGTAGCGGCGACCGTGAAGGTGAATCGCCATCTGTTCGGCCCGGGGGCTGGCATTCTTCGGCACCCCGGCTGACAATACCCGCCTGCACCTCTCGCCCCCTCTGAGCTGTAAGTACTTGAGTCTAAATATGTTCGCTCCGTGGCGCGGCGCTTGCTCTTTCGCTCGAGCAGGCAGGCACACAATGACTCCGAGCGTGGTCACGTTGCAGGAGGTTCTGAGGCACCACCGGACGCTCTCCCGGCGGGGCCGGGAATTCTACGAGAACCTCCTCGCGCACGGCGACGTCCTCGCGGTTCGTCTCGACTACCTGCCGGGCGCGATGATGTGGCTGGTGACCACCACGAACCAGGCGCGACTGATGCGCAAGGCCCGCGAGGGGCGCACCACCTCGGACGTGTGCGTGATGAGCCTGGCCGAGGCGCAGGAGCTGTTCACGACGGTGGGTGACCCGATGCCGTCCGGCCTCTACGAGGTGGCCGCGTGGCTGCTGGCCCCCGCGCCCGAGGACTTCTCGCAGCCCGCGCAGGACGAATCCGATTCGGTAGACCTCGAAGAGCCCGAAGACCTCTCGTAGCGTCCTCGCTTGACTCGCCGGGCCGGCGTCCCTAGGATGCCGCCCAGAATGCCCGCCGTTTTCGTCCACGGAGTTCCCGACACCCACCGCGTCTGGACCGCTCTCGCTTCGCGTCTCACCCGGAAGGACGTCGTCACGCTATCCCTGCCGGGCTTCGGCTGCCCGGTGCCCGAGGGCTTCGACGCGACCAAGGACGCCTACGTCGACTGGCTGCTGGGCGAGCTGGCGTGCCAGCCGGCGCCCATCGACCTCGTCGGCCATGACTGGGGCGCGTTGCTGGTGGTGCGCGCGGTCTCGCGGCGCCCCCAGGCGGTGCGGAGCTGGGTGGTCGGTGGGGCGCCGCTCGATCCCGACTACGAGTGGCACCCGGCCGCGCGCGCGTTCCAGACGCCGGGGATGGGCGAGCGGGTGATGGAGAACATGACGCCCGCCGCGCTCCAGCAGGCCTTGGTCGCCGCCGGGGTGCCCGACGTCGCCGCGGCGGAGGCGGCCCGTCACATGGATCCCACCATGAAGCGCTGCATCCTCGCCCTCTACCGGTCGGCGATACACGTGGGCACCGAGTGGACCGGCGATCTGCGGCGCGTCACCGCGCCGGGGCTCGTGCTCTGGGGCGAGCGGGATCCCTACGCGCCGCCGCACTTCGGCGCGCGCCTGGCCGAGCGCACCGGGGCGCGGTTCGTCTCGCTCCCCGGTTGCTCGCACTGGTGGCAGCTCGAGCGACCCGACGCCGTCGCCGACGAGCTGCGGCGTTTCTGGTAGTATCCCCGCGGCAGCTCCCGGCACGATCCCGACCCACCACCCGGCAAGGAGGCCCGAGATGGGAAGAGTCCTCGCGCTGATCACCATGGTTCTGCTGTGCCTCCCGATTCCCGCCGCGGCCCAGGACGCGCGGGCCACGCTCCAGGGCGCCGCCCAGGCGCTCGGCGCCGACAACCTCAAGTCGCTCACCTACGCGGCCAGCGGCGTCAACTTCGCGGTCGGGCAGAGCGCGGTGCCGGGCGCGGCGTGGCCGCGCTTCAACATCCCGACGTTCAGCCGCGCGGTGAACTACGAGACGGCCTCGCTGCGCGAGGAGCAGCTCCGCTCGCGGGCCGAGATGCCGCCGCGCGGCGGCGGCACGCCCTCGGTGGGTGAGCTCCGCGCGATCACGGTGGTGAGCGGGGACTTCGCGTGGAACGTGACCGGGGAGACGGTGGCGCCCGCGCCGGTGGCCCTGATCGAGCGGCAGCTCCAGCTCTGGGCCACGCCCCACGGGGTCATCAAGGCGGCCATGGCCAACAACGCCACCGTGCAGGGGCGCACCGTGTCCTTCGCGGTGCCCGGGCGCTACTCGATCAAGGCCACGCTCGACGATCGCGGCATGGTCGAGCGGGTGGAGGCGGTCCTCTCCAACGCGGTGGTGGGCGACATGCCGATGGAGGTGACCTACGCCGACTACCGCGACTTCGGCGGCGTGAAGTTCCCGATGCGCATCCGCCAGGCCGCCGGCGGCTTCCCGGCCGCCGACCTGACCGTGAGCGAGGTGAAGCCCAACGCGCCGGTGGAGATCGCGGTGCCGGACGCCATCCGCGCCGCGACCATGCCGTACGCGCGAGTCGCCAGCGATCTGGCCGCGCCCGGCGTGTGGTACGTGACCGGGGGCAGCCATCACAGCGTGGTGATCGAGATGGCCGACCACGCGGTGGTGGTGGAGTCTCCGCTGAACGACCAGCGGGCGACCGCGGTGATCGCGGAGGCGCGCCGGCTCGTGCCCGGCAAGCCCATCCGCTACGTGGTCAACAGTCACCACCACTTCGACCACGCGGGCGGCCTTCGCGCCTTCGCGGCGGAGGGCATCACCGTGATCACCCACGAGACCTCGCGGGCCTTCTTCGAGGGGGCGCTCGCGGCCCCCGCGGCCATGACCCCGGACCGGCAGCAGGCCGCGCGCCGGAAGGTCACGGTGGAGGGGGTACGCGACAAGCGGGTGCTCACCGACGGAACGCGAAGCGTGGAGGTCCATCACATGGCGGGGAACACGCACGCCGACGGCATGCTGATGATCTACCTGCCGGGGGAGCGCCTCCTGATCCAGGCCGACGCCTTCACGCCCGGCCCGCCGAACGCGCCGGTGCCCGCGATCATCAATCCGCTGAGCGTGCAGCTGGCCGACAGCATCGCCCGCCTCAACCTCGGGGTGGATCGGCTCCTGCCGCTGCACGGGCGCATCGTGCCACTGGCGGAGCTGCACCGGATGATCGGCCGCAACTGAACCGACGCCGGCTGACCCGCTCGGGCCGGGAGCGCTAGCTCACTCCCGGCTCGAGCAGGGTGAGCGTGCCCGCGTCGGCGTCGAGCTCGGCCAGGCAGCCGACCGGGAGCGTGGTCTGATCCTCGATGTGGCCGACCATGATGCCGGAGATCGTGGGCACGCCCAGGGTCCGGCAGCGCTCGGCCAGGATGTCCTCGAGCGGCCGGTTCTGCAGGAAGAACTGCGAGGGGCTGCAGTTCGTGAACTTCCCGAACGCCACGCCCGCGACTCCCGCGAGCGCGCCCGACAGCCAGAGCTGGGTCAGCATCCGGTCGATGCGGTAGTACGCCTCCTCGACGTCTTCCAGGAACAGGATCGCGCCGCGCAGGTCCGGGAAGTAGGGCGTGCCGCAGAGGTGCGACATCAGGCACAGGTTGCCCCCGAGCAGCCGGCCGCGCGCCTTGCCCGGCACGAGCGTGGCCACCCGGTTCTCCCCGTCCAGCCAGCCCTCGGCCCGCGGGAAGGGCGGGGGACCGCCGAGGCGCACCGGCGTCTGTGGAGTCCACAGCACGCGCTTGATCTCGCCCAGCGAGTAGGGCGTGAACGCGCGGAAGGCCACCGGCCCGTGGAAGGTGACGAGGCCGGCGTGGCGGTGGATCGCCATGTGGAGCGCGGTGATGTCGCTGTAGCCGATCAGGGCCTTGGGCTTCCGCTGCATGAGGGCGTAGTCCAGCGCGGGCAGGATCCGCGAGGCCCCGTAGCCGCCCCGCACGCACCAGATCGCGTCCACGCCATCGTCGGCGAACATCGCGTTGAGGTCGTCGGCGCGGGCCGCGTCGGAGCCGGCCAGATAGCCGTCGCGATCGAAGAGATGCGCGCCGGGTTTCACCTTGAAGCCGAGCGACTCCACCGTGTCGATGGCGAAGCGGATGCGCTCGGGATCGTTGGGCGCCGCGGACGGCGCCACCATCCCGATGGTCTGACCCGGAGCGAGGCGGCGCGGGCGAAGGAGTGGCATGCAGGCATCTTACCGCGCCTTGACTTTGTCCCGGGAGCGCGGCTAGTCTCGGCGCGCCACCTCCATGAGCGCGACCAAGCGCACCGCGATCCGGGCCGGTCACATCCTCGCCTTCGACGGCCGCGGCCACCGGCTCCTGCGCGACGGGGTCGTGGTGATGGAGGGCGACCGGATCCTCCACGTCGGGCCCCGCTTCGACGGCACGGTGGACGAGACGGTGGACGCCCGCGACCGGGTCGTCACCCCGGGCTTGATCTCCACCCACGCCCACATCGGCGGCTCACCGCTGGACCGCTCCTTCATCGAGGATCGCGGCACCCCGCAGTTCTGGTACTCGGGCCTCTTCGAGATGCTGCCGGTGCGCAGCGAGGGACAGGACGAGGAGGGCGGGCGCGCGTGCGTGGACTTCTCGATGGCCGAGCTGCTGCGCGGCGGGGTCACCACCGTCATGGAGATCGGCGGGCTCGGGGAGTACGTGGTCGAGCGCGCCGCCCACTACGGGATCCGCGTGTACATGGGCCAGGCCTTCCGGTCCGGACGCTGGCTCACCCGGGACGGCAAGCGCGTGGAGTGGGAATGGAATGAGGAGCAGGGCCGGCAGGGCCTCCGCCGCGCGGTGGAATTCCACGCGAAGCATGACGGCGCCCACGGCGGGCTGGTGCGCTGCTTCTTCTCGCCCGCCCAGATCGACACCTGCTCGCCCGTTCTGCTCAAGGAAGCCAAGCGCTTCGCGGACGAGGCGCGCGTGCCGTACCAGGTGCACACCTCGCAGTCGGTGGTGGAGTTCAACGAGATGGTGGCCCGCCACGGCAAGACGCCGATCGCCTGGATGCGCGAGCTGGGCGTGCTCGGGTCCAATACCATCCTGGGCCACGCGATCATCGTGGGCGGCTCGTCCTGGACCAACTATCCGGCGGGGGATGTGGCGATCATGGCGGACGCGGGCTGCTCGGTGGCCCACGCGGTCTGGGTCTTCGCGCGACGGGGGGTGGCCATGGAGTCGTTCGCGGCCTACCGCGCGGCCGGCGTCAACATGTCGCTCGGCACCGACACGAATCCGCAGAGCGTGATCGAGGCGATGCGCTGGGCCGCGGTCTGCTCGAAGATGATGGAGCGCAATACCGAGGCCACCACCGCCGCCCACGCCTTCGACGCGGCCACCCTGGGCGGGGCCCGCGCGCTCGGTCGCGACGACCTCGGGCGCATCGCCGCCGGAGCCAAGGCCGACCTCGTCCTGTGGAAGGCCACATCGTGGCGGATGACCCCGCTGCGCGACCCCATCAAGAACCTGGTCTACAACGCGACCGACGAGGACGTGGATCGGGTCTACGTCAACGGGCGGATGGTGGTGGACGGCGGCCGCGTGCTCGCCGCTGACGAGAGGGCGATCCTGGCCGCGCTGCAGGCGGCCGGCGACCGGATGTGGCCGCGGATGGCCAAGGGGGACTGGGCCGGCCGCAGCGCCGACCAGCTCTCCCCGCAGACCTACCCGGGGTGGAGCGGCTAGGGGACTACCGGCGGCCCTTGAGCAGCCAGTCCACCGCGGCGGAGCCGTCGGTGGCGTCGGCGCTTTCGGCCGCGCGAGCCGGCTCGGCCGGGCGCGGAGCCGGCGGAGCGGGCGGACGGACCGTCTCGACCGCGCGCGGCGCCTCGGGGGCGCGCGAGCTGCTCTCCGGAGCCGATACGTTGCGCGTGGCCGGCGTGGTCGACGCGCGCTGGGGCGGCGGAACGACCTCGGCCGGCTGAGGCTTCGCGGCAACCGGCACGGGCTCGGGGCGCGGGGTCGGCCGGATCTCTGGCGCGGGGGTGGGCTTGGCCGCGGCAGTGGCCGCCGGTTTCGGCGCGGGCGCCGGCGGCGGGGTGACGACGACCGGCGCCGGAGGCGTCACCGGCGCGGCAGGGGCCGGCGCGGCGACCTTGGGCGCGGGCGCCGGCGTGGGCGCCGGAGCCGGTGCGGGTTGCATCTCCGGTGCGGGCGCGGTCGGCGCTCGCTCGGCCGGCGCGGCCGCGTTCGCGGTGCCCCGGATCGATGAGCTGGCCGGCGCGGCCCGCCGCGAGCCTTCGTCCACCAGCAGCTCGACGCTGCGGGCGAACCGCCGGCCATGGTAGAGCTCGTAGGCGACTTTGACCTGGCCGCCGGGCCGGATGTCCTCGAACCAGCCGTCCTTGGCCCCGACCATGATCCGCGTGGTCTTGGTCACCACCAGCGGCACCACGCCGCCCCCGAACGGCCCGGAGTTGACGTGGATGGTGTTGGATTCGACCTTCGACACCCAGCCCACCGTCTCCCCGTCGGGCCGGTCGCGGCCCGGCGTGAACGCGTACTCACCCGGATCGGGCGGCCAGAGCATCAGCACCACCGCAGCCAGGAGCGCGAGGCTCCCGGCTGCGGCGCCGATCGAGAGAAAGCGGTTGCCGCCGGATACCACGCGGTTACTCGTCAAGAAGTCCTTTGATCGCGTTGAAGACCGGGTTCTCGTTCGCGGCGGGCTTGGTCGCGGTCGCAGGTGCCCCGGCGGCCGCGGTGCCGATGTACTTCCGCACGCAGTCGTACTGCTCCCAGCCCTTCAGCGGATAGTTGAGGTCGACGACCTTCCACTTCGAATGGCCGTTCTGCAGCAGCCAGCTCATCTGCCGCGAGATGGTCTGGGCGAAACGGCCCACGTTGTCGCAGTCCTTCCGGCGGAAGTCGAAGGAGACCAGCACCGCC
>DATFUK010000399.1:0-6664 GCA_035260865.1 Candidatus Methylomirabilota bacterium
GCTGGACCGCGCCAGCATGTCCTATCGACCCTCCGGGACCGAGCGGCCGCCCGCGTGGGCGCGGCTCGAGAACCACCAATGCGGGCATTGCCCGCTAGAACCGGCCGAGCACCCCTACTGCCCGGTGGCCACCAACCTCGCGACCCTGGTGGAGTTCTTCAAGGACAAGGCCTCGGTGGCCGAGGCCACGGTCACGGTGACCACCGAGGAGCGGACGTACGTCAAGCAGCTCCCGCTGCAGCGGGGCATCTTCGGCATCTTCGGCCTCGTCATGGCCACCAGCTCGTGTCCCTACATGGACTTCCTCAAGCCGATGGCGCGCTTCCACCTGCCGTTCTCGACCGCGGAGGAGACCATCGTGCGGTCGGTCTCGATGTACCTGCTGCGCCAGTACTTCGTCGCCAAGCGGGGCGAGCAGCCCGATCTCGGTCTCGAGCACCTCGAGACGCACTACGAGAACATCCAGAAGGTGAACGACGGCATCCTGGAGCGCATCAAGGGCGTGGTCGAGAACGACGCCGACCTCAACGCCCTCATCATCCTCCAGGGCTTCGCCGACCTCCTCACGATGGCGATCTCGAAGGACCTCTCCAAGATCGAGCCGCTCTTCTTCAGAAAGCCCTAGCGCCTAGCGGCCGTCTTCCCGCAGCACCACCGTGACTCGGCCGCCCTAGCGCCGTCGTTCCCCTGCACCTCCCAGGCCGTGAGTCGGCCGCCCTAGCGGCCGTCGTTCTCCAGCACCTCCCGGAGCTGCTCGGCCGGCACCGCGATCTTCACGCCCGCCCGCTCCTCCTGGAGCAGCATGGCCACCCGCGAGTCGCGCTCCCCCCAGCCGCGATTCATGGCCTCGGTCAGCTCTTCCAGGACCAGATTGGCCATTCTCATGGGCACCCCCAGCTCGCGCCCGAGCCCGACCGCGAGAGAGACGTCCTTGTGGCTCAGCCGGAGGGCGAAGGCGGGGGGGTCGAAGGTGCCGGGCAGGAACTGGTCGGCGAGCCCGTCGAAGGTGCGCCGCCGGCCGCCCGCGCCCTGCCGCACCGCCTTCCACAGGGTGAGCGCGTCCACCCCGCCCTTGACCCCCATGGTGAAGACCTCGGCCAGCGCGGTCTGCACCGCGTAGCCCGCGCAGTTGTGCACGAGCTTGGCCACCGAGCCCGCGCCGATCGGGCCCACGTAGTAGGGCTGGTCGCCGATGGCGTCCAGCACCGGCTTGAAGCGGTCGTAGACCTCGCGATCGCCGCCGATCCACAGCGCGAGCTTGCGCGACTTGGCGCCCTTGGGCCCGCCGCTCACCGGCGCGTCGAGCACGTGGATGCCCTTCTCCTTGAACGCGGGATAGAGCCGGCGCATCAGCGCGGGCGAGTTCGTGCTGAGGTCGAAGTAGGCCGAGCCCTTCTTCATGCCGTGGATGAGGCCGTCCGGACCGAGGGCGACCTGCTCCACTTCCTTGGGCCCGGGCAGCGAGGTGAACACCGCCTCCACGCCCTCCGCGACCTGCCGAGGAGTGTCCCTCCAGATCGCCCCCGCCTTGAGATGCGGCGCGGCCGCCTCCTTCCTCACGTCGCTCACCTGGAGCTCGTGTCCGCCCGCCTGGAGATTGGACGCCATGCTGGCGCCCATGGTGCCCAGCCCGATGAACCCGACCTTCATACCTTCTCCTCCTCGTGGACCATGCGGACTCCTCCTCTTCGAGTGGGACTCCCGTGCACAGCGGAAACGCGTAGAATCCTGCCACGGGAAAGGAGACTTGACCATGCCCAATGCGCCCTACCGCATCTATGCCGTGCGCTACGCCCACCGCAAGTGCACCACCTCGGAGGCGTTCTACGGCGACTACCACCAGGCCCCCATGACCATGGACTACTTCGTGTGGGCGCTGACCAACGGCACCGAGACGGTGGTGGTGGACCTCGGCTTCACGGAGGACGTCGGCACGCGGCGCGGCCGCCAGTTCCTGCGCTGCCCGGGCAAGGGCCTCGCCGAGATCGGGGTCGACGCGGCCTCGGTGAAGCATGTGATCCTGAGCCACTTCCACTACGACCACGTGGGCAACTACGCGCTCTTCCCCAATGCCACCTTCTACGTGCAGGACTCCGAGATGGCGTTCTACACCGGCCGCCACGCGGCCTTGCCCGCCTTCCGCCACTCGGTCGAGGTGGACGACATGTGCGCGCTGATCCGCCTCAACTTCGACAAGCGCATGCAGTTCGTGGACGGCTCACGCGAGATCGTGCCCGGCATCGCGGTGCACCACGTGGGCGGCCACACCGCGGGCATGCAGATCGTCTCGGTGGCGCACGCGCGCGGCCAGGCGGTGGTGGCCTCCGACGCGTCCCACTATTACCGCAACTTCGAGGAGCGCATCCCGTTCAACACGCTCCAGGACCTGCCGCAGATGTACGGGGCGTTCGACAAGATTCGCGCGCTCGCGTCGTCCGAGGACCTGGTGCTGCCCGGGCACGACCCGCTCGTGCTCGAGCGGCTCAAGAAGGTGGGCGCCGGGATCGTCGAGATGTAGACCAGAGCGCGCAGGCGCGGGTGAACTCGGCGCCGAAGAGGACGATCTGCGCCGAGTAGTAGACCCAGGCCAGGACGAGGATGACCCAGCCCGCCGCGCCGTAGGCCGCGCCGACCTCGCTGGTGCCGAGGTACACGCCGATCGCGAGCTTGCCGACGAAGAAGAGGCCCGCGGTGACGCCGGCGCCGAGCCACACCTCGCGCCACCGGATCTCCGCGTCGGGCAGCAGCCTGAAGATCATCGCGAAGAGCAGCGTGTGCACCAGCATGGACCCGAGGAAGTCGGCCAGCTCGACCAGGGGGCCGATCGCGGGCACCCAGCCCCAGCCGACGCGCCCGAAGGCGGCAACCCCCGCGCTCACCACCAGCGAGACGCTCAGCAGGAAGCCGGTGCCCAGCACCGCCGCGAACGACAGGAAGCGGGCCCTGATCATCTCCCAGATCCCGGACCGGGCCTCGGGCTTCACCTCCCAGATCCTGTTCAGGGCCGACTGGAGCTGGCTGAACGCGCTGGTCGAGCCGAAGAGCAGCACCAGGAGCCCGATGAGCGTGGCGCGGCCGCTCGCGCCCTGGCGCCCCGCGCTCTCGATGAGCGACTGGATGGCGGTGGCGCCGTCGTCCCCGACGAGGCCACGGATCTGATCGACGATCTCGCCCTGAGCCGCGTCCTGGCCGAACACCGCCCCGGCCACCGCGATCACGATGACCAGGATGGGGGCCAGCGAGAAGACCGTGTAGTAGGCCAGCGCCGCCCCGAGGGTCAGACAGTCGTCGTCGTTCCACTTGACCGCAGCGCGCTTGATCAGCTCCCAGACCATTCTCACGGTCCAGGATAGAGCAAGGCGCGTGCCGTCAGATCGGGCAGACGAGCTGGCCTAGGCGGGCGGTCAGCCTCGGGTTCTCCCGGTAGTCCACCGGCACGTCCACGATGGAGGGCCCCCGCCAGGCGAGCGCCTCCGCGAGCACCGGGGCCAGGCCGCGCGCCGACTCCACCCGGAACCCCTTGGCGCCGAACGCCTGGGCGAGCGTCACGAAGTCCGGGTTGGTGAACTCCACCCCCGACTCCCGGCCGAGGCGGGTCTGCTGCTTCCACTGGATGAGGTTGTAGCCGCCGTCGCGGAAGATCACGTTGACGATGGCGAGGCCCAGCCGCTTGGCGGTCTCCAGCTCCTGGAGGTTCATGAGGAAGCCGCCGTCGCCGCTCACCGCCACCACCTTCCGCGATGGGTGCACGAGCTTTGCCGCCACCGCCGCGGGCAGCGCGAAGCCCATCGCGGCGAGGCCGTTGGAGATCAGCACGCTGTTCGGCTCGTAAGCCGGGAAGGTGCGCGCGATCCACAGCTTGTGGCTGCCCACGTCCGAGATCAGGATGTCCTCGCGACCCATCGCGGCGCGGAGGTCGCGCAGGATGCGCTGCGGCTTGATCGGGAACCCGTCGTCGTCCGCGCCCTCCGCGAGCTGCTCGAGGATGTAGCCGCGCAGCGCGCGGTAGGGCGCCGGATCCTTCTGGCCCTTCACGAGGCCGTTGAGCAGCTCGAGCGCTTCGCGCACGTCCGCGACCACCTCGACCGCCGGCTCGTAGTGACTGTCCACCTCGGCGGGGGGGAAGTCGATGTGGATGACGTGCTTCTTGCGCTCCGGGTTCCAGAACTTGGGCGCGTACTCGACCAGGTCGTAGCCCACCGCGATGATCAGGTCGGCCTTCTCGAACCCGCACGACACGTAGTCGCGCGCCTGCAGCCCGGCGGTGAGCAGCGCGAGGGGATCGTCGTACGGCATGCACCCCTTGGCCATGAAGGTATTGACCACCGGAATGCCGTGGGCGCGCGAGAAGTCGCGCAGCTCCCGGGACGCGCCGCCGCGGATCACCCCGTTGCCCGCGAAGATGAGCGGGAACGACGCGCCCTCGATCAGGCGCGCGGCCGACTGGAGCGCCTGGCGGTCCGGCGAGGGGCGCCGCGGGCGCTCGGTGGAGAGCGGCTCGCCCTCGGCCGCTTCCTCCGCCACGTCCTCGGGCACCTCGATGTGGCAGGCGCCCGGCTTCTCGGCCTCCGCGACCTTGAACGCCTTGCGGAACACCTCGGGGATCACCACCGGCATCTCGGCGCGCGCGTTCCACTTGGTGAGCGGGCGCATCAGCTCGACGATGTCGACGTACTGGTGCGACTCCTTGTGCACCCGGTCGCGCCCGGCCTGCCCGGTGATGGCCACCAGGGGCGCGTGATCGAGGTTGGCGTCGGCCACCCCGGTGGCCAGGTTGGTGGCTCCGGGACCCAGGGTGGCCAGGCAGACGCCCGCGCGGCCGGTGAGCCGCCCGTAGGCATCGGCCATGAACGCGGCGCCCTGCTCGTGCCGGGTGGGGATGAAGCGCACGCTCGAGTCGGCCAGGGAGTCCACGATGTCGAGGATCTCCTCGCCGGGCACCCCGAACACGTACTTGACGCCCTCGTTCTCGAGACACCGGGCGATCAACTCGGATGCTTTCATCGGCCGCCTCCTGCCCGCCAGTCTACGCTCCGCCCCGAAGCGCGGCCACCGCGCTATCGCTTGCCGAGCATGACCCGCGGGAGCACCATCAACACAAGGAGGATGTCATGAGCATTCAATCCGTCAATCCGGCGACCGGCGAGACCATCGAGACGATGGAGGAGACGTCCAAGGCACAGATCGAGCAGGCCCTGGCGCGTGCGCACGCCGCTTTCCTCGAATGGCGAACCCGGCCCTTCGCGGATCGCTCCCGGCTGATGCGGGCCGCCGCCGCCGAGCTGCGGAAGAACAAGGACGAGTACGCCATGACCATGACCCGGGAGATGGGCAAGCCCATCACCCAGGCCCACGCCGAGGTGGAGAAGTGCGCGGGCACCTGCGACTACTACGCCGAGCACGCGGAGGCGTTCCTGGCCGAGCAGCCGAGGGAGACCGAGGCGTCCCGGAGCTACGTCCGGTTCGACCCGCTCGGGGTGGTCCTGGCCGTGATGCCGTGGAACTTCCCCTTCTGGCAGGTCTTCCGCTTCGCGGCGCCCGCGCTCATGGCGGGCAACGCGGGAATCCTCAAGCACGCCTCCAATGTCCCGCGCTGCGCGCTGCAGATCGAGCAGGTGTTTCGCCGCGCCGGCTTCCCCGACGGGCTCTTCCGCACCGTGCTGACGGGGGCGGCGGAGGTGAAGGCGATCATCGCGGACCCGCGCGTCGTGGCCGCGACGCTGACCGGCAGCGAGCGCGCGGGCATGGCGGTCGCCGAGCAGGCCGGACACATGCTCAAGAAGACGGTGCTCGAGCTGGGGGGCAGCGATCCCTTCATCGTGCTCGCCGACGCCGACGTGGACACGGCCGCGCGCGCCGCGGCGGAGGCGCGGCTGATCAACAGCGGCCAGAGCTGCATCGCGGCCAAGCGCTTCATCGCGGTCGAGGCGGTCCTGGACCGGTTCATCGAGCGCTTCAAGTCGGAGCTGGCCGCGCGCCCCATGGGCGATCCGACCTCGCGGGACACCGCGGTGGGTCCGCAGGCCCGCGTGGACCTGCGCGATCAGCTGCACGAGCAGGTGGCCGAGTCGATCAAGCGCGGCGCCCGGCCACTGCTGGGCGCCGAGATGCCCACGGGCAAGGGCGCCTTCTATCCGCCGACGCTACTCGCCGCGGTCGACAAGGGCATGCCCGCCTTCGACGAGGAGACCTTCGGCCCGGTGGCCGCGGTGATCACCGCCAAGGACGAGGCCGACGCGATCCGCCTCGCCAACGACTCCCCCTACGGGCTCGGCGCCGCGATCTGGACGCGCGATCGCGCCCGCGCGGAGCGGCTGGCCGCGCAGGTCGAGGCGGGCGCGGTGTTCGTCAACGGCATCGTGAAGTCCGACCCGCGCCTGCCCTTCGGCGGCATCAAGCGGTCGGGCTACGGCCGCGAGCTGTCCGAGTACGGCATCCGCGAGTTCGTCAATATCAAGTCCGTGTGGATCGCGTAGGGACCGGGCGCCGAACGCTCCGGCGCAGGTAACAAGCCGAAGCCGACCGGGGGAGTGCGGGGGCCATTTCTGGGCCCCCGCATTTGATAGAGAAGCTAACCGGCGGTAACACCTACCGGGTACCTCCGACCTGATACGTACGCGGGCCCCCGCACTCCCCCAGCCCGTGTTCGTTCATTCGCCGCCCA
>DATFUK010000400.1:0-2424 GCA_035260865.1 Candidatus Methylomirabilota bacterium
CGATCCACCTGCTGGTCACCGACGTCGTGATGCCGGGGATGAGCGGCGGCACGCTGGCCCAGAGGATCCGCGAAACCCAACCGGAGTCCCGCGTGCTGTTCATGTCGGGCTACACCGAGGACGCGATCGTCCGCTACGGCGTGGTGCGCTCGGAATCCGCGCTGCTCGCCAAGCCGTTCACGCAGGCGACCTTCGTCGCGCGCGTGCGCGAGGTGCTGGACCGGGCCGAGCCCCCGCGCGACGCCGATCCGCGCCGCGCCGCGTAGGCCTCCCTCCTCCCTCAAGGCAGTCGCTCCACGCAGCGTCGCCACCCCGGTTGTTCCCCGCGGGAGGTCGTGGAGTAGGCTTGATCGGAGCCACGCCCCCGCGGTCAGGCCGGTCACGATCCCGGCGCCCGGCCCGTACTCGGCGTGTCCTCCGATTCCGCCATGACCTCCGAGCCCGAAGCTCCCGACCCCCCGGCCCCGCCCGACCTGGTGCGGGTGGTGCCCAAGCACCACGCGCTGGTGCGGCTCACGCATTGGGCCAACGTCCCGCTGTTGCTGGGGCTGATCGCGAGCGGGCTCTCCATCTACTGGGCGGCTCCGGTGTTCCTCCACGCGCGCGACCCGGTGACCGGCAGCCGCGACTACCTGGTGGACCTCTCGTTGTGGATCTCGCGGCTGCTGCGCGATCCAGGCGCTCCGCCCGGGTACTGGATCTATCACCACGTCTCGCTCGGCACGTACCAGCTCGCGATCGCGCTGCGCCTCCACTGGGCGCTCGCCTACCTGTTCATGGCCAACGGGGCGTTCTACCTGATCGGGCTCCTGGCCGGCGGCGGATGGCGTGCCCTGGTGCCGCGACGCAGCGATCCGGCCGAGGCGCTGGCGATGATCCGCTTCTACCTCGTCGTGGTGCCGATGGCGATCTTGCGCCGCCCCTGGCCACACCCACCGGTGCGCTCCAAGTACAACGCGCTCCAGCGCGGCGGCTACCTGGCCATGCCGGTGTTCGGAACGCTGGCGGTGTTGTCAGGGTGGGTCATGCACAAACCCGTGCAGCTGGGCTGGCTCGAACGTCTGTTCGTGAGCTACGACGGCGCACGCATCGTCCACTTCGCGTGCATGATCGTGTTGGGCGGATTCCTGGTGCCGCACGTGATCCTGGCGATCGCCGACGGTTGGGACACGCTCCGCTCGATGGTCACGGGTTGGTCGGCACGCGTCCGGGGTGCGGCCCATGAGTGAGAACGAGCGCGAACCGGAGGCGCGGGCGCCCGACGCTGACCCGACTCCCGCCGAGAGCCCGCCGGGGCCACCACCTTCCGAGCCCGCCCCGGCCGAACCTGCGGCCGAGTCGCCACCGCCCGACCCTTCCGCAACCGCCGCCCCCGAGCCCCCCGCGCCTGCGGCATCGCCCGCGCCACAGGCGCGGAGCTGGGTCGCCGAGCCCCCGGAGGAGCCGGTCGCGATCGCGCGGACGCGGCTCGTGGCGCAATCGCGACGCGACTTCCTGCTGTTCGGAGCCGGACTGCTCGCCACCGTGGCGGGCGCCTGGTGGCTGCTCCCCGACGCGACCAAGAGCCGGCTGCTCGGGAACGCCGCCGACCCGCTCGACACGCTCGCAGCCCGCGTCGGGCTCTCTCGCGACTCGCGCGAGCGCGCGCTGAACCGCGCGCTCACCTTCGACGACGACGTGGCCGAGGCCCTCTACTCGAAGGACCGCCGCGTGCGAACCTACTCGCGGTCGCAGGTCACTCCGCTGCGCAACAACTATCACGGGCGCACGCCGCGGCCCGAGGCGCTCGAGGGATGGGCGCTCACCCTCTCGGGTCTGGCGTCGGGGCGCGGCGAGCGCCTCGCGCCCGGCGACCTGGCCCGCTTCCCGTTCCACGAGCAGGTGACGCGCCTGGTGTGCGTGGAGGGATGGAGCGCGGTGGCGTGGTGGGGCGGGGTCCGCTTCGCCGACGTGCTCGCCGCATTCCCTCCGGCGCCCGGGGCACGATGGGCGGCGTTGCGCTCGAGCATCAGCCTCGACGGCGACGGGAAGCCGGAGCCCTACTACGTCTCGATCGACCTCGGCACCGCCCGCCATCCCCAGACGCTGCTCGCCACGCACCAGAACGCGCGGCCTCTCACCCTCGAGCACGGCGCGCCGCTGCGGCTGCTGGCCCCGATGAAGCTCGGCCTAAAGAACATCAAGGGCATCACCGACATCGCCTACGTCGCGGGCGAGCCGGCCGACTACTGGAACGAGCAGGGCTACTCGAAGTACGACGGCCTCTAGGCCCGCTCATCGAGCACCGGTCACCCCTCGGCCTCGCGCAGCAGGGCCTGGAGGTCGAGCGGTTCCGACTCCATCGCCAGCTTTCCCCCGGCGTCACGCGGCCACTCCGCCTCGGGGCGGTCGCGGTAGAGCTCGACCCCGTTGCCGTCGGGATCG
>DATFUK010000401.1:0-4398 GCA_035260865.1 Candidatus Methylomirabilota bacterium
GGAGAGCCCCCAGGTCCTCGGGATGCTCGAGTTCTGGAAGAAGGTCAAGCCGTACCTGCCCGCCGGCTGGGCGTCGCACGACTACCTGGAGACGCTGTCCGCCTGGGCCACCGGCAAGACTACGCAGGTCTACATGTGGGGCCGCACCGCCGGATACATCGACCAGTACGCCCCGCCCGACAAGCGCAACCCGGAGATCTTCCAGATGTGGCCGAAGACCATCGGCCCCATGGGGAAGGCGCCGCTGACCCAGTTCGACAACGAACCCTGGGTGCTCTACGCGGATGCCCCGAAGGAGGAGAAGGCGGCCGCCAAGGAGTTCCTCAAGTTCTTCTTCAAGAAAGAGAATTACCGCCGCTACTGCGATTCGGTCCCGGTGCACCTGCTCTCGATCTTCAAGGAAGACTTCCAGGACCCGAGCTACATGGGACATCCGGAGCGCAAGCGCTGGAAGCCCTGGCTGGACGCCCAGCTCAAGTGGGTGGAGATCGGCCGCGCGCACCCGCTGCTCGTGTGCAACCCGTCGGACATGCTGGTGCCCTGGATCGGCGACGTGGCGGCGGCGCCCATCCTGGCCGACATGGTGATGGCGGTAGTGGAGCGCGGTAAAGATCCGAAGGCGGCCGCCAAGGAATCCAGCGACAAGATCTCCCGGGACATCATCGGGAAGGCGAAGGGCTGAGCTCAGTTCGCATCGACGCCCTCGTCGTCGCTCCGGGCCGGGCCAGGCGCCGCCGGCGCGAGGCCTGGACCGGCATCGGCCTGCTCGTGCCCTCGGCCGCGCTGGTCCTGGCCTTCACCATCTTTCCGGTCGCGTACAACGTCTGGCTCGGCTTCCACGCCAAGCACTCGCTGCGGGCGACCAGCACCTGGGTCGGCCTGGACAACTACGCGCAGATCCTCGCCGACGCGGATTTCTGGCGCAGCGTCTGGCTCGCCACCGAATACGCGGTGGCGAGCACCGCGCTGCAGATCGTGGCCGGCGTCGCGGGCGCCCTGATCCTCCACCGGCGATTCCCCGGGTGCGACTTCCTGCGCGGGGTCGCGCTCTTCCCCTACATGATCCCGACCGTGATCGCGGTCTTCGTGTGGCGCTGGCTGATGAACGATCTCTACGGGGTGATCCCCTACGTGCTGGGCGCGCTCCACGTCCCCTTCATGCCCGACGCCTGGCTGGCCCACTCCACCATCATGCTGGTGCTGATCATCCTCTCGGTGTGGACCTTCTTCCCGTTCGTGCTGGTCAACGTGCTGGCGCGGCTGCAGACCATCCCGCTCGAGCTGTACGACGCGGCGCGGGTGGACGGAGCCTCCGCGGTGCGCCAGTTCTTCCACGTCACGCTGCCCCAGCTCCGCAACGTGCTCCTCATCGTGCTGCTCCTGCGCGGGATCTGGATGTTCACCAAGTTCGACGTGCCGTGGCTGCTCGGGTTCGGCGGCGGGGCGGGGGAGGCGATCCGCACCCTGCCCGTCTTCACGTACCAGCGCTCGTTCACCTACTACCAGGCGGGCATGGGCGCCACGCTCTCGAACGTGATGCTCGCGCTGCTGCTAATGGTGGTCACGATCTACTTCGTGGCCTTCCCGCCCGAGGGGGACGAGAACGATGCGTGAGCACGGCCGGCGCGTCGCCCGTCGCCGGGTCTCGGCCTCCGCGGAGTGGGCCCTCCGCGTCGGGCTCTTCCTCTTCTGCGCCTTCCCGCTGTACTGGATGCTGGTCTCATCGCTGAAGGTGAGCCACGAGCTCCTGGCCTCCCCGCCCACCTTCTGGCCGCACGAGTGGGATCTGCGGGCCTACCGCAAGCTCTTCGTGGAGACGAACTTCCTGGTCTACTTCCAGAACACGGTGGTGGTGGCGGCGCTGACCACCGTGATCGTGGTGGCCGCGGGAGTGATCGGCGCCTACAGCCTGACTCGCTACGCGTTCCCGGGCCGCACCCTGGTGGCGCGGGTGACCTTGCTCGCCTACATGTTCCCGCCGATCATCATGCTGGTGCCGCTCTTCCTGCTCGCCCGAGAGCTCGGCCTGGTCAACTCGCTCCTCGGGCTCGCCCTGACCTACATCTCGTTCTCGCTGCCCTACGCGCTCTGGATCCTCCGCGCCTTCTTCCAGTCCATTCCGGTGGAGCTCGAGCACGCCGCGCTGCTCGATGGGGCGAACCGCGCCCAGGCCCTCTGGTACGTGGTGATGCCGCTCGCCCTGCCCGGCATCATCGCCACCGCGATCTTCACCTTCATCGTGGCCTGGAACGATTTCCTATTCGCGCTGGTGCTGATCGGCAAGGACGAGCTGAAAACCCTCGCCATCGGGATCAACGAGTTCTTTCACATGGCGGTGGTGGACTGGGGCCTCATCATGGCCGCCGGGGTCATGGTCACCATCCCCGCCCTCATCTTCTTCGTCGCGATCCAGCGCTACCTCATCGCCGGGTGGGGTGCCGGTGGTTTGAAAGGGTAACCGGGCGTCCGCTAGCCTTTGTAATTCTCGTTCGGGCGCTTCATCTCGAAGATCTCGTGGATGTAACTGTACTGGTGGCCGGCGAGGCGCCCGATCGGTTTGAGGCGCGCCACGTCGATGCGCCCGGTGGCGGCCTCGTAGACGTCGTCGCGCACGTGGAAGTAGACGATCTCGCCCAGCACGAGGCTGTGCGGCCCGCGCCCGACCGGGATGACCTGCGCCACGCGGCATTCGAGGCTGACCGGGGCCTGCACCACGCGCGGCGAGCGTACCCGCACACCGGGGGCGGCGGTGAGGCCGGTGAGCGCGAACTCGTCCACCTCGGGCGGATACTCGCCCGAGGTGAGGTTCATCGCTTCGGCGCGGTCGTCGTCGACGATGTTGACCACGAAGTCGCCGGTGTGCTCGGCGTTCCGGACGGTGTCCTTGTGATCCTTCGCGCGCGGACCCGACGAGAACGCGATGGTCGGCGGATCTCCGCAGACCCCCATGAAGAAGCTGAAGGGGGCGAGGTTGTTCACGCCGTCCGCGCCCACCGTGGAGACCCACGCGATCGGCCGCGGCACCACGCAGCCGATCAGCAGCTTGTAGGTGGACTCGGACTTCATGGTCTTGGGGTCGAGCTCCATGACGGTCGTCTTCTCCTCGCGATGAAAGAGGTTACTCGCCGCCGCTGATCTGCTCGACCGGCCGGCGCCCGGCGAGCCGCTCGGCGAGCTTGCGCCAGCCGCTCACCGTGCGCAAGCGCCAGCGCTCGAGGAACAGGTACACGACGGGCGTCGTGTAGAGCGTGAGGAGCTGGCTCAGGAGCAGGCCGCCCACGATGCTGACCCCGAGCGGGCGACGCAGCTCGGCGCCGGTGCCGGTGCCCAGCGCCAGGGGCAGGGCGCCGAGCAGGGCGGCCATGGTGGTCATGAGGATGGGCCGGAGCCGCCGCAGGCAGGCCTCGTAGATGGCCTCGCGCGGGGGGCGGCCCTCGCGCCGCTCGAGCTCGAGCGCGACGTCGATGACCATGATCGCGTTCTTCTTCACGATGCCGATGAGCAGGATGATGCCGATGACCGCGATGATCGACAGCTCCATCCCGCACGCGAGGAGCGCGAGGAGCGCGCCCACTCCCGCCGAGGGCAGCGTGGAGAGAATGGTGAGCGGGTGGACGAAGCTCTCGTAGAGCATGCCCAGCACGATGTAGACCGCGACGAGCGCGGCCAGGATCAGCAGCGGCTGGGTGGACAGCGAGGCCTGGAAGGCCTGGGCCGCGCCCGCGAACTTGCCGCGGATGCTCGCGGGCAGCGCGATGCCGCGCGCCGCGTTCTCCACCGCGACCACCGCCTGGCCCAGCGCCACCCCGGGGGCCAGGTTGAACGAGAGCGTCACCGACGGGAAGAGCCCCTGGTGGTTGACCTGCAGCGGGGCCGCGCTCGGCTCGAAGCGAGTCAGCGCGGTGAGGGGGATGGACTCCCCGCGCTCCGACTGGATGTGGATGTTGCGGAGGGCGTCGGGGCTCTGCCAGAACTCGGGCGCGACCTCCATCACCACCCGGTACTGGTTGAGCTGGGTATAGATGGTGGACACCTGGCGCTGCCCGAAGGCGCTGTACAGCGTCTCGTCGATCAGGCGCGTGCTCACCCCGAGGCGGGCCGCGGTGGGGCGGTCGATGGTCAGCGGCACCTGCAGCCCCGCGTCCTGCTGATCGCTCGAGAGGTCGCGCAGCTCGGGGAGCTTGCGCAGGGTCTCGAGCATGCGCGGCGCCCACTCGCTCAGATCCTCGAGCCGGTCGGCCTGGAGCGTGTACTGGTACTGGGCGTTGCCCATGCGCCCGCCCACCCGGATGTCCTGCACCGCCTGGAGGTAGCAGGTAGCCCCCGCGATGCGGGCCAGCTTCGGGCGCAGGCGCGTGATCACCTCATCGGCGGTGGCGTCGCGCTCGCGGCGCGGCT
>DATFUK010000402.1:0-6395 GCA_035260865.1 Candidatus Methylomirabilota bacterium
GGTGGCGGCTCCGGCAGCCAGAGGAGCCCACACGACGCCATGAGTCAGCCCCCGCCGACGGTCGCCCGCCTCGTGAAGCGCCTGGACTGGACGCGGCTCGGCCTGCTCGCCGCCGTGCTCCTGCTCGCGAGCGCGTGCAACGCGGTGGGCTGGAACTGGGACACCCCGATGAGCACGGTGACCCCGAAGTCCGACTTCGGGAAGGTCACCCACGGGATCTTCATGCTGATCTCGTGGTGGACGCTCGGCATCTTCATCGCGGTGGAGGGGGTACTGCTCTACGCGTGCTGGCGCTTCCGCGACCGCCCGGGCGCGCCGATCCCCAAGCAGGTGCACGGCCACACCGTGCTCGAGATCTCCTGGACCATCGCGTTCGCGGTGATCCTGCTGATCTTCGCGATCCCGACTATCAGAGTGATTTTCAAGACCCAGGAGGCCCCGGCGGCCACCGCGCTGCGGGTGGAGGTCGTGGGCAAGCAGTGGTGGTGGGAGTTCCGGTACCCGCAGCAGAAGATCACCACCGCCAACGAGCTGCATCTCCCCGCCGGCCAGACGGTGGCCTTCTTCCTGAACGCCCCCGACGTCATCCACTCCTTCTGGATTCCCCAGCTCGGCGGCAAGCGGGACGTGGTCCCCCACCGGGTGAACCACATCACGCTCACCCCGGAGGTGCCGGGCGAGTATCCCGGCCAGTGCGCGGAGTACTGCGGGATGTCGCACGCCAACATGCGCTTCCGGGTCATCGTGCACGAGCCCGCCGAGTTCGAGAAGTGGGTCAAGGCGCAGCAGGCGGCCCCGGTGGAGTCCACCGACGCGCTCGCCCAGCAGGGCAGAACCCTGTTCATCCAGTCGACGTGCGTGGGCTGCCACACCATCACCGGGATCTCGGCCGGCCACATCGGGCCCGATCTCACCCACTTCGCGAGCCGCAAGACCTTCGCGGGCTCGCTGATGGCGAGCACCCCGGACAACCTGACCAAGTGGATCGAGAATCCCGAGCACATGAAGCCCGGCGCGCTGATGCCGAACCTGGGGATGAAGGGGGAGCAGTCGAAGGCTCTGGCCGCTTTCCTCCTCAGCCTGAAATAGGGAGACGGACATGGCGACTCACGCGGCATTCATGCCGGGCGCGAAGGTGGAGGCCCCCACGTTCTGGGGGGCCGTCGCGTCCTGGCTCACCACCGTCGATCACAAGCGGATCGGCATCCTGTACGGCTCGAGCGCGTTCATCTTCTTCCTGATCGCGGGCGTCGAGGCCCTGATCATGCGCCTGCAGCTCGCCCGGCCCGACAACACCCTCGTGAGCGCGGGGACCTTCAACGAGCTGTTCACCATGCACGGCACCACCATGGTGTTCCTCGCGATCATGCCGATGAGCGCGGCCTTCTTCAACTACATGATCCCGCTCATGATCGGGGCGCGCGACGTGGCCTTCCCGCGCCTGAACGCGCTCTCCTACTGGATCTTCATCTCGGGCGGGCTCTTCCTGCACGTGAGCTTCCTGGCCAAGGCGGTCCCGGACGGCGGCTGGTTCGGCTACGCCAACCTGACGTCGCACCAGTTTTCCCCGACCCACTCGATCGACTTCTGGATGCTCGGCCTGCAGATCCTCGGCATCTCGTCGATGCTCGCGGGCTTCAACTTCCTGGTGACGATCATCAACATGCGGGCCCCCGGCATGACCCTGATGCGCATGCCGGTGTTCATCTGGATGAGCTTCGTGACCCAGTTCCTCATCGTGCTCGCCTTCCCCGCGATCACGGTCGCGCTCATCCTCCTCATGTTCGACCGCTTCTTCGGCACCCTCTTCTACTCCCCCGCCGCGGGCGGCGATCCCCTGCTCTGGCAGCACCTCTTCTGGATCTTCGGCCACCCGGAGGTCTACATCCTGATCCTCCCCGCGATGGGCATCGTCTCGGAGGTGCTGCCCACCTTCGCGCGCAAGCCGCTCTTCGGGGCGCCGGTCATCATCTACTCGGGCATCACCATCGGCTTCTTCGGCTTCGGGGTGTGGAGCCACCACATGTTCTCGGTGGGGATGGGCCCGGTGGCCGACGCGGCCTTCTCGATCACCACCATGCTGATCGCGGTGCCCACCGGGGTGAAGATCCTCAACTGGCTGTGCACTCTGTGGGGCGGCTCCATCCGCTTCCAGACCCCGCTCTACTTCTCGCTCGGCTTCATCGCGATGTTCACGATGGGCGGCCTCTCCGGGGTCATGCACGCCTCGCCCCCGGTGGATCTCCAGCAGACCGACACCTACTTCGTGGTGGCCCACTTCCACTACGTGCTCTTCGGCGGCTCGATCTTCGGCCTCTTCTCGGGTGCCTACTACTGGTGGCCCAAGATCACCGGCAAATTGCTCGACGAGCGGCTCGGCAAGGTGCACTTCTGGCTGATGCTGCTCGGCTTCAACGTGACCTTCTTCCCTCAGCACTACCTCGGCCTGATCGGCATGCCCCGCCGCATCTACACCTACGCGGGCGACCTCGGCTGGAACTTCTGGAACCTGGTCTCCACCATCGGGGCGTTCACGATCGCGCTCTCGTTCCTCGTGTTCATCTTCAACGTGATCCGGACCACGCGCGGGGGCAAGGTCGCGAGCGCGGACCCGTGGGACGGGCGCACGCTCGAGTGGTCGATCCCGTCGCCGCCCCCGGTCTACAACTTCGCGCGGGTGCCCGACGTGCACGACCGCGACGAGCTGTGGCTGCAGAAGTACGGTGACGGGCACGGGGGCGCCCCGCGACCCAAGCCGGCCCCGGTCACCGCGGCCGAGATCGCGGCGATCCACATGCCGCCCAGCTCCTACTGGCCGATCCTGCTCGGCCTCGCGATGGCGATGATGATCTCGGGCCTGCTCATCAGCATGTACCAGGTCATCGTGGGCGGGCTGCTCACCCTGTTCCTCATGTACCGGTTCGCCATGGAATACCATCGCCCCGCCGACGGGCACGGACACTAGGAGAGCCGCCGTGGCCGATCACGCCGCCGCCCACGCCGTCAATGTTGACGTCACTCATGCGGTTCTCGATCCGAACATCGGCAACACCGGGCTCGACCATCGCAAGATGGGGATGTGGGCGTTCCTCGGCTCCGACTGCATGTTCTTCGGGTCGCTGATCGGGACGTACCTGGCCTACAAGGGCAAGTCCATCTCGGGGCCGACCCCGCACGACGTGTTCGACATCCCGCTCACCTCCTACAGCGCGGCCCTCCTGCTCGCCTCGTCGCTGACCATGGTGCTGGCCCTCGCCGCCCTGCAGGACAACCGGGTGAAGGTGGCCGCGGGCTGGCTGCTCGCCACCGCCGCGATGGGGCTGCACTTCGTGCTGAACCAGGTCTACGAGTTCTGGACCTTCGTCCACCACCACGACCTGACCCTCGGGACGAGCCTCTTCGGCTCGACCTTCTTCGTGCTCACCGGCTTCCACGGGGCGCACGTCACCGGCGGCGTCCTCTGGCTCCTGCTGCTCGTCTCGCTCGCCTGGCGGGGCAAGCTCGACCGGCGCGACTACACGAAGGTCGAGATCGCGGGCCTGTACTGGCACTTCGTCGACATCGTGTGGATCGCGATCTTCACCATCATCTACCTCATCCCCTAGGAGCCGCGACATGGCCGATCACGGCACCGCTGCCGCGACGCACGGAGGAGGGGGCGGGCACGCCACCGTCAGGACGTACATCCAGGTGGCGATCGCGCTGGCCCTCATCACCGGCGTGGAGGTCGCGACCCTCTACGTCCCCGGGATCCCGAACCCGGTCCTGGTGATCAGCCTGCTCGTGATGTCCGCGGTGAAGTTCTACCTGGTCGTCGGCTTCTTCATGCATCTCAAGTACGACCACGGGATCATGCGGGCGCTCTTCGTGGGGCCCCTGATCATCGCGGTCGCCATCATCCTGGCCGTCATGGCGCTCTTCAGCGCCTTCTTGCTGCTGCCCCGTCCGCACTAGGAGTCCGCCCTGGTACCACCGGGCCCCGTACTGCGCATGGTCATGTCCCTTTCGAGCGCGGGCTTCGCCCGCGCAATCCTGATCCGGGGGAAGGTTCGGAAGGGGGGCACAGCCTCCCTCCGAGTCTCATGGCTCACGTAGGACCCGGGCCCGCGGGGCCGCCCCCCCTCGGGCCCGAGGGCTTCGACTGGACCTCCTGGCAGGCCGATCCCGGCGTCGTGGCGGGTCTCGTCGTCCTGGGGGCGGCCTACACCGCGGCCATCCTCTGGCGGCGGCGGCTCGCCCCCGAGGCGCGCGTGGAGCCGCTCAAGGTGATCTCGTTCGGGGGCGCCCTCCTCCTGCTCTTCGGGGTGCTCACCGGGCCCATCCACGATCTCTCCGACTACTACCTCTTCAGCGCTCACATGATCCAGCACATGCTGCTGGTCTTCGCGATGCCGCCGCTCCTGCTCTACGGGACGCATGGGTGGATGCTGCGCCCGCTCCTGCGGGACCCCAAGCTCCTGCAGCTCGGCCGCGCGCTGACGCGGCCGACCGGCGCCTTCGCGACCTTCAACGTGATCCTGATCGCGTGGCACCTGCCGCCCCTCTACAATCTGGCCATGGAGCAGCATCCCTTCCACATCCTGGGGCACCTCCTGATGATGGCCGGCTCGGTCATCCTGTGGTGGCCGGTGCTCTCCCCGCTCGACGAGCTGCCTCGCGCGCCCTACCCGATCCAGATGCTGTACCTCTTCGTGGTCGGCCTGCCGATGGTGATGGTGGCCATCTTCATCTCGATGGCCGACGGCCTGCTCTACCCGTACTACGCGGCCGCGCCGCGGATCTGGGCGCAGCTCACCCCGCGCGCCGACCAGCACCTGGGCGGGCTCATCATGTGGATCCCCGGGGGCATGGTCTTCCTCGTCGCGCTCTCCGTCGTTTTCTTCCGCTGGCAGAGCGCGGGCGGCGACGACTCGGCGGTGCCCCTGGCCGGTGCGCGCCATGGCCGCTAGGCTCGCGTGGGCCGCGGTGGTCGCGGTCTTCTTCCTGATGACGCTCGGCAACGTGGTGAGCGCCACCGGCTCCGGGCTCGCGTGTCCCGACTGGCCGCTCTGCCACGGCTCGGTGATCCCGCCGCTCCGGCTCGACGTGCTGATCGAGTACAGCCATCGCCTCGCCGCGCTGGCCGCCACCGGGCTGATCGTGGCCACCACCGTGCTCGCGCTGCGCGGGACCCGCGCGCCGGGGTTGCGTCGCCTCGCCTGGCTGCTGCCCACCCTGCTCGCGGTACAGATCGCGCTCGGCGGCATCACGGTGCTGCTCAAGCTGCCCCACCTGATCAGCACCGCCCACCTGGTCAACGCGCTCCTGATCCTGGGCGGCCTCATCGTGCTGGCGCGCGGGCTCCGCGCCGCGGCGCCCGTGCGCGCGAGCGCCGGTGACGACCGCCGGCGGCGTCTGGCCCGCGTGGGGCTGATCGTGCTCCTGGTCCAGCTCGCGCTGGGCGGCTACGTTCGCCACTCGGGGGCCGGCCTCGCCTGTCCCGACTTCCCGCTCTGCAGCGGCGATCTGCTGCCCACGCAGTGGCTGGCCGGCGTGCACTGGGCGCACCGCTGGCTCGGCGTGCTCCTGCTTGGGCTCTTCATCCACGTGGCGGTAGCGGGCCGGACCGCGGCCACCCGCCTGGTCGCCGCGCTCGCGGTGCTCCAGGTGGCGCTCGGCATCGCCACCGTGCTGCTCCAGCTCACCCCGGTGGTACGGGCGGCCCACGCGGCCGTCGGCTACTCGATCTGGGCCGTGCTCGTCTGGGTGAGCGTGGAGGCGGGGTGCTGGCGAGGGAGTCCAGCCCCGGCCGGCCAGCCCGGCGCAACCCGGGAGACCGCGCATGCCGCCTAGGGGCGCGACGGCCGCCTCACGCGGCATCGGCGCGCTCAGCCTGACCGAGCGGATCGGGGCCTACGCCGAGCTCTCGAAGTTCGGCATCGTGCTCCTGGTGCTGGTCTCCGCGGGCGCCGGCTTCATGCTGCGGGCACCCCTCGGGCCCGAGTTCCCCTGGTCGCAGGGACTGCTGGTCCTGGCCGGAGTGATGCTGCTGTCCTGCGGGGCCTCGGCGCTGAACCAGGTCCAGGAGCGGGGGCGCGACAGCCTGATGGCGCGCACTGCGGGCCGGCCGCTGCCTTCCGGCCGCCTGTCCCACGCGCAGGGGCTCGCCTTCTCGATCGTGGCCATCGTGGTGGGCGCGGCCGTGCTGTGGCTCGGGATCGGCCCCATGGCGGGCATCCTCGGGCTGATCGCGAGCGGCTTCTACAACGGCGTCTACACCCCGTGGCTCAAGCCGAACTCCCCGTTCGCGGCGGTGCCCGGGGCGATCCCGGGGGCCATCCCGCCCGTGATCGGCTGGGTGGCGGGCGGCGGCCACATCGCGGACGTGGGGGCGGTGATCCTCTTCGGGATCCTGT
>DATFUK010000403.1:0-3156 GCA_035260865.1 Candidatus Methylomirabilota bacterium
AAGGTCAAGAAGGCGTTCGCGGAAACCCGCCAGGTGCTGGAGGAAGTGCACACCCTCGTCACCGGCAATCGCATCTTCATGGACCGGATGGTCGGGGTGGGCGCGCTCAGCCGCGAGGAGACCATCGCCTGGGGGATCACCGGGCCCCTGCTGCGCGCGGTCGGGGTGCCATTCGATCTGCGCAAGACGCAGCCCTACTGGGCCTACGACCGGATCCCGTTCGACATCGCGCTCGGCAAGAACGGCGACAACTTCGACCGCTACCTGGTCCGGATGGCCGAGATGGAGCAGTCCATGCGGATCGCGGAGCAGGCGCTCGACGGCCTGCCCGGCGGCGCCATCCAGGTGGACTGGGAGGGCAAGGCCATCGACCCCGCCGCCTACGTGGACATGGGCAAGCAGGGCAAGACCGAGGGCCTCCTGTTGCTGCCCATCAAGCTCTCGCCCAACCTGCAGGGCCAGGATCCCGGGGCCCACGCTCGCGTCAACGCGCGGGACAAGCGGGTGGTCCTGCCGACGAAGGCGGAGGCCTACGGCTCGATCGAGGGACTGATGAACCACTTCATGCTGGTCATGGAGGGCTACGGGATCCGCCCGCCCGCGGGAGAGGCGTACTTTGCGGCGGAGGGGGCCAATGGCGAGCTCGGCTTCTACGTGGTGTCCGACGGGAGCGACCGTCCGTACCGCGTGCGCTGCCGCCCGCCCTGCATGAACCCGGTGGCCGCCATCCCGGCCATGATCCAGGGCGAGATGGTCGCCGACATCATCCCGACGTTCGGCTCCGTCAACATGATCGGCGGGGAGCTCGACCGCTAGGCCATGCCCGACGCCAAGCGCCCGGAGTTCAGCGCGGAGCAGCTGCAAGAGATCCGGCGTCTCCAGGCCCTGTACCCCGACAAGCAGGGCGCGCTGCTGCCCGCGCTGCGCCTGGCCCAGGAAGTGTTCGGCTACGTGTCGCTCGAGGTCGAGGAGTACGTGGCGGGCCTGTTCACGATGTCGCCGGCCCACGTCCACGAGGTCGTGACCTTCTACACGCTCTTCTTCCAGCAGCCGACCGGCCGGCACGTGGTCTCGGTCTGCCACAACCTCTCCTGCCACCTGCTCGGGTCCAAGTCGATCGTCGAGCACCTCACCCGGCGCCTGGGCGTGGAGGTCGGCGAGACCACCGCGGACGGCCGCGTCACCCTGCTCACGGTGGAATGCCTCTGCGCGTGCGAGCAGGCGCCGATGATGCAGGTGGACGACCGCTACGAGGGGCTGCTCACGCCGGAGAAGGTGGACCGCATCCTGGACGGGCTCTCCTGATGGCCGAGAAGATCTTCACCCGCAACTTCGACCGGCCGCAGTCGCACACCCTCGGGGTCTACCGCGAGACCGGCGGCTACACCGCGCTGCCCAAGGCGCTCGCGATGGAGCCCACCGCGATCACCGAGGAGGTGAAGAAGTCGAACCTCCGCGGCCTCGGCGGGGCCGCCTTCCCGACCGGCATGAAGTGGAGCTTCATCCCCAAGGGCTCGACCGCGCCCAAGTACCTCGTGATCAACGCGGACGAGGGCGAGCCGGGCACCTTCAAGGACCGGTACCTGCTCGAGCGCGATCCCCACGCCCTGATCGAGGGCATGATCATCGCGGCGCGGGCGATCGACTCCCACGTGGGGTTCGTCTACATCCGGGGCGAGTACGTGAAGCCGTGGCAGGTGTTCAGTGGTGCGGTGGCGGAAGCCTACGAGGCGGGGCTGCTCGGGCGGAACATCCAGGGCTCGGGCTTCGACTTCGACATCGTGGTGCACCGGGGGGCGGGCGCCTACATCTGCGGCGAGGAGACGGGCCTGCTCTCCTCCCTCGAGGGCAAGAAGGGCTGGCCCAAGATCAAGCCGCCGTTCCCCGCGATCAAGGGCGCCTTCGGCCAGCCCACGATCGTGAACAACGTGGAGACCATCGCGGCGGTGCCCCACATCATCAACCGGGGCGCCGCGTGGTTCGCCGGCCTCGGCACCAAGACCCAGGGCGGGACCCGGCTCTACTCGGTGTCGGGCCACGTGGTGAAGCCGGGGGTGGTCGAGGCGCCGGTGTCGGTGACCCTGCGCTCGCTCATCTACGACCACTGCGGGGGCATCCCTGACGGGCGGCGCCTGAAGGCGGTGGTGCCCGGCGGCTCCTCGGCCCCGATCCTCACCGCGGACGAGATCGACGTGAGCATGGACGCCGACGGCCTCAAGGCGGCCGGCACCATGATCGGCTCCGCGGGCGTGATCGTGATGGACGAGACGGTGTCGATCCCGGAGGCCCTGATGGTGGTGGCGCGCTTCTACGCACACGAGTCGTGCGGTCAGTGCACGCCCTGCCGCGAGTCCACCGGCTGGATCTACAAGATGTCGCACCGGATCGTGGCCGGCAAGGGCCGCAAGGAGGACCTCGACACGATCCTGGACGTGGCCAAGCGCGGGGCCGGCACCACCATCTGCGCCTTCTACGACGGCGCGGTCGGCCCTTACGTCAGCTACATCGAGAAGTTCCGCGAGGAGTTCGAGGCCCTGATCCCCCGTGACGCCTGAGCCCGATGCCTAGACTGACGATCGACGGCAAGGAAGTCGAGGTCGCCTCCGGCACCAACCTCATCGAGGCGGCCCGCCTGGCCGGCTCGGAGGTCCCGCACTACTGCTATCACCCCGGCCTCAGCATCGCGGGGCAGTGCCGGCTCTGCATGGTGGACATCGAGAAGAACCCGCGCCCCCAGATCGGCTGCAACACCCAGGCCGCCGACGGGATGGTCGTCCACACGCGGACCGAGCGCGTGCTCGAGACCCGCAAGTCGATCATGGAGTTCCACCTCGTCAATCACCCGCTGGACTGCCCGGTGTGCGACCAGGCGGGCGAGTGCTGGCTGCAGATCTACTACATGCGGCACGGCCTCTACGACCCGCGCATGGTGGACGAGAAGGTGCACAAGCCCAAGGCGGTGCCGCTCGGCCCCCACGTGATCCTGGACGCGGAGCGCTGCATCCTGTGCTCGCGCTGCGTGCGTTTCTGCGACGAGGTGACGGCCACCGGCGAGCTCGGCATCTTCAACCGGGGCGATCACTCGGAGATCGGGCTCTTCCCGGGCAAGACGCTCGAGAACAAGTACTCGGGCAACGTCATCGACATCTGCCCGGT
>DATFUK010000404.1:0-4090 GCA_035260865.1 Candidatus Methylomirabilota bacterium
GTGGCCGTAGCCGGCCAGCTTCTCGAGCTCCGCGGTCGGGGTGGCGTACGGGGTGCCCGGCACCTGCACGCCGCTCACGTCCTTGACGAGCGTGATCTTGGACAGTTTCTGCGAGGCCTCGTACCGATCGAGGGCGAGCGAAAGCGCCCGGCGGACCCGCTTGTCGTCGAACGGCTTCTTCTCGTGGTGCATCGAGACAAAGTTCAGGCAGTCCCAGGGGCTCTCCTGCACCGCGATCTTGGTGCCGAGGGCGGTGGTGAGCTGGTCACGCTCGGCCGGGCTGAAGCCGCGGAACTGGATGTGGGCCCGCTCCCCGCGGATCGCGGCCACCTGCGAGGCCGACGAGCTCATGAACATCGCCCGGAACCCGTCCAGGTACGGCTTGCCCTTGTCCCAGTAGTTCGGGTTCTTCTTGCCGACCCAGTGCGAGCCCTTGACGTGCTCGACGAAGACGAAGGGCCCGGTGCCCATGACGTTCTTCTCGTACCAGTGCATGTCCTTGGCGAGGAGGTCCGCCTTGTAGATCCAGTTCCACGGCGAGGCCAGGTTCAGCAGCAGCGAGGACTCGGGATACTTCAGGCGGAAGCGCACGGTGTGCGCGTCGGGCGCCTCGACGACCTCGACCGACCGGTAGGACTCCTTGCGGAGCGACTTCACCCCGGGGGCCGGGAAGATGATCTTGTCGTAGGACGCCTTGACGTCCTTCGCGGTCATCTCGCTGCCGTCGTGGAACTTCACGCCCTGGCGCAGCTTGAAGGTGTAGACGAGCCCGTCCTTGGAAATCGTCCACGACTCCGCGAGATCGCCCACCGGCTTCGTGCCGGTCTTGTCGAAGGGATCCACCCGCACGAGCAGGCTGTAGTGCGGCGCGATCGGGTGGATCACCCCGAAGGTTTCTTCGGCGTGGGCATCATACGAGGGCGGCTCCGACGGGACGACGTAGAGGAGCTCGCCCCCGGAGCGCGGCTTGTCCTGGGCAATCGCCGCGGTCCAACCACTGGACAGCGCCAGAGCGAGGGCGACGAGCGAGCAGGCAATCCAATTGCGACGATGGCGCATGAGCCACCTCCCCCGTGAGATGAACGACCGAGCCCGTTGAGGAATCAATCCGTGAGGATAGATGTTGGTTCCGCCAAATTTTCGCTACTTTAGCGGGCAGGGCTCCCGCTGTCAAGCAGGGCCTAGAGCCGGATGCAGGCCGCCTGGTGCCCGGGCTTGATCTCGCGCAGCTCCGGGAGGACCCGGCGGCAATCGTCCACCGCGATGGGGCACCGCGGGTGGAAGACGCACCCGGATGGCGGGTTCAGCGGGCTCGGCACCTCCCCGCCCAGGACCACGTGCTCGCGCGCGGCCTCCACCGCCGGGTCCGGGATGGGCACCGCCGAGAGCAGGGCCTTGGTATAGGGGTGCTGGGGGTCCTCGTAGAGCGACTTCCGGTCGGTGATCTCCACGATCTTGCCCAGATACATCACGGCCACGCGGTCGGAGATATGGCGCACCACCGAGAGGTCGTGGGCCACGAACAGGTAGGTCAGCCCGAACTCGGACTGCAGCTCCTCCAGCAGGTTGATGATCTGGGCCTGGATCGAGACGTCCAGCGCCGAGACCGGCTCGTCGCAGATGATCAGGCTCGGCTCCATGGCCAGCGCCCGGGCGATGCCGACGCGTTGGCGCTGTCCGCCCGAGAGCTCGTGGGGATACCGCCGGGCCATGGTCGGCAGGAGGCCGGCGTGGCGCAGCAGCTCGTGAACCCGCGCGGCCCGGGCGGTCCGGTCCGGCACGATGCGGTGGACCGCGAGCGGCTCCGCGATGATCTGCCCCACCGTCATGCGTGGGTTCAGAGAGCTGAAGGGGTCCTGGAAGATGACCTGCATCCGCCGGCGCATGCCGCGGAGCTCGGCGTCCGAGAGCCTGGCCATGTCCCGGCCCTCGAAGATGACCTCGCCGCTGGTGGGTACCTCCAGCCGGAGGATGGTGCGGCCGGTCGTGGTCTTGCCGCACCCCGACTCGCCGACCAGCCCCAGCGTCTCCCCCCGGTGGATCGAGAAGCTCACGCCGTCGACCGCCTTCACGGTCGCGGCACGACCGCCGAACAAGCCGCCGCCGATCTGGAAGTGCTTGACCAGGTTCCTGACTTCCAGAATTGCTTCTGTCTTGTTTGCGGATGTCTTATTTGCGGATGTCTTATTTGCGGCTGTCTTGTTTGCTTCTTCGCCCTTCGGGCTCATCGCGCGGCCTGGCTAACGCCCGCTCACTTCCGCGGGGGTGAGGTTGGGTAGGTCGCGGGCGAGCCAGCAGGCGGAGAGGTGGTCGACGCTGAACTCGGCGAGCGGCGGCACCTCCACGCGGCAGCGGTCGACGACGTAGGTGCAGCGGGGCGCGAAGGAGCAGCCCGCGGGCAGGCGCGAGAGATCGGGGGGCTGGCCGGGAATCGGCTGCAGCTTGGCCCGGCGCGGCTCGTCCAGCCGCGGCACCGAGCGGAGCAGGCCGAGCGTGTAGGGGTGGCGCGGGTCGGCGTAGAGCTCCCGCGCGCTCGCGCGCTCCACGATCTTGCCCCCGTACATCACGTTCACCCGGTCCGCGTAGCGCGCCACCACGCCCAGGTTGTGCGTGATCATCAGGATCGCGACACCCAGCCTCCTCGAGAGACTCTTCATGAGCTCCAGGATCTGGGCCTGGATCGTCACGTCGAGCGCGGTGGTGGGCTCATCGGCCAGGATGAGCGCCGGATCGCAGGCCAGCGCCATCGCGATCATGATGCGCTGCCGCATACCCCCGCTGAACTGGTGCGGAAACTGACGGAGCCGTCGCGACCCGTCCGTGATGCCGACCAGCGAGAGCAGCTCGATCGCCCGGGCGTGCGCCTGCGCCTTCGTCATGCCGAGGTGGATCTCGAGGGGCTCGGTGACCTGGCGTCCGACGGTGAGCACCGGGTTCAGCGAGGTCATGGGCTCCTGGAAGATCATGCCGATCTCCCGCCCGCGGACCTTGCGCATCTCCTCTTCCGGCAGATCGAGGAGGTTCCGCCCCTTGAAGAGGATCTCGCCTTCGACGATGCGTCCCGCGGGCGCCGACACGAGCCGCATCACCGAGAGCGCGCTCACCGACTTGCCGCAGCCCGACTCGCCCACGAGGGCCACCGTCTCGCCCTTGCGGACGTTCCACGAGACGCCGTCCACCGCGCGTACCACACCCGCCTTGGTGTGGAACTGGGTGCGGAGACCCCGGACGTCGAGGAGGACCTCCATATCAGGCGGCGAGTCTACCACACCGCCCCGGACCGCCTCGGTCAGCGAGAGCGCAGCGGGGCCCGCTCCTCGACACCCGGCAGGGCGGTGCGGAAGGTGTCGCAATCCTGCATCCGGCCCGACTCGAGCCCGCGCCGGAACCAGCCCGCGCGCTGCCGGGCCGAGCCGTGGGTCCAGGTCTCGGGCGTGACGCGGGCGCCGGCCTGCTTCTGGATGCGGTCGTCGCCCACCGCCGAGGCGGCACCCAGGGCTTCCTCGACGTCGCCCTCCTCGAGCAGCCGCCGCTCGTTCGTCGAGTGCGCCCAGACGCCGGCCAGGCAGTCGGCCTGCAACTCGAGCCGCACCGAGAGGGCGTTGGCGCGATCGGGGCGGCTCTGCTGCCCGCGCACCTGATCGGTGAGACCCAGCAGGCGCTGGACGTGGTGGCCGATCTCGTGGGCCAGCACGTAGGCCTGGGCGAAGTCGCCCGGGGCCCCGAACCGGTTCTTCAGGTCGTTGTAGAAGCCAAGGTCGATGTAGACCTTCCGATCCTCGGGGCAGTAGAAGGGCCCGGCCGCCGCATCGGCGGCGCCGCAGCCGGAGCGGACCGCGTCGGTGAAGAGCACGAGCTTGGCCCGCTCGTACTCGTGGCCGAGGCGGGTGAACTCACGGGCCCACGTGTTCTGCACGTCGTCGAGCACGAACGACATGAAGTCCGCGGCCTGCTCCTCGGCCGGCGAGCCCTTGCGCGCCGGCCCGGTGGGCGCGCCGCCGCCCGGCGCGGGCGTGAGCTCGCCGCCGCCGTCGAGGAGCGCGAAGAAGTTCTGGCCGAAGACCAGGCTCAGCACCAGCAGGATCACCGC
>DATFUK010000405.1:0-15303 GCA_035260865.1 Candidatus Methylomirabilota bacterium
CGCGTCCGCAATGCTATGCTCTAGCCGTGGCCGACCTCGTCAACGAATTCTCCTGGTCGCGCACCCGCGACAACGCCTTCCAGGAGTGCCGCCGCCGCTACTACTACCAGTACTACGGCGCGTGGGGCGGCTGGAGCGCCGACGCCGACCCGACCGTCCGTCGTCTCTACATGCTCAAGCAACTCGCCACCCGCCAGATGTGGGCGGGCCGGCTCGTCCACGAGGCGATCGAGCGCTCCCTGCTCGCCCTGCGCGACGGCCATGGCCTGAGCGAGGCCTCCCTCATCGAGGACACGGTGCGCCAGATGCGCGAGGAGTGGAAGGGCTCGCGCGCCGGGGTGTATCGCCAGGCCCCGAAGCGGCCCTCGCTGTTCGAGCACGAGTACGGCGTGACCATCCGCGACAGCGAGTGGCAGGCCCTGCGCGATCACGTGGTGCGCTGCCTGCGGAACTTCCACCGCCTGCCCGTCCTCGCCGACATCAAGGGCACCCCGACCGAGCGCTGGGTCTTCATCGAGGACATCGGGTCCTTCCCCTTCGAGGGCACGCGCGTGTTCAGCGCCCCGGACTTCGGCTACTGGAGCCACGCCGATCGGCTGCAGCTCCTGGACTGGAAGACCGGCGGCGGGGGCGAGGGCGCCGGCCTGCAGCTCGGCGGCTACGCGCTCTACGCCCTCGACGTGCTGGGCGTGGACCTGGGGCGCGTGGACCTGCTGGAGGTCAACCTGCGCGAGGGCAAGGTGACCACGCACCCGTGGGACGCGGCGAGCCTCGATCGGGTCCGCGAGCACATCCGGCTCTCGGTCCGCTCCATGAAGGCCTACCTCAAGGATCCGGAGCGCAATCTCGCCGAGGAGTCGGGCTTCGAGAAGACCGAGGAGCTGCGCATCTGCCGCTGGTGCAACTTCCGGGCGGTGTGCCGCCCCGAGCTCGCGCCCTTCGCCGCCCCCCAGGAGGCCGCCACCTGAAGGCCCTCCTGGTGGATCTCGACGACACCCTGCTCGACTACTCGGGGGGGGTCGACGAGTGCTGGCTCCACGCCTGCGAGGCGCTCGCCGGCCCGGCCGGCATCGACCCGCCCGGTCTCGTGGCCGCGATCGTGGAGACGCGGCGCTGGTTCTGGAGCGACCCGGGCCGCCACCGCACCGAGCGTACCGACATGCTGCGCGCCTGGACCCGGATCACCGCCCACGCGCTCGGCCGGCTGGACCGCGCCGACGAGGGGCTGGCCTCGGGCATCGCGGCGGACTTCGCCGACCGCCGCTGGGAGCGGATGACGCTCTTCCCCGGGGTCATCGCCGCGCTCGAGACCCTGCGCGCCCGCGGGATCCCGCTCGCCATGGTCACCAACGGGGACGCCAGCCACCAGCGGCGCAAGATCGACCGCCACGATCTGGAGCGGTTCTTCGACGTGATCGTGGTGGAAGGGGAGATGGGAGTCGGCAAGCCGGAGGAGGTCGTCTACCGTTACGCCCTCTCCAAGCTCGGCGTGAAGGCGGAGGACGCCTGGATGGTCGGCGACAACCTCGAATGGGACGTGCTCGCGCCCCAGCGCCTTGGCCTCCGAGGGGTCTGGGTGGACGCGCCGGGCCAGGGGCTGCCGAAGTCCTGCTCGGTGGCGCCGCACCGCATCATCCGCGCCTTTCCGGAGCTGCTCGAATAGCTTGGGTGGAAAATTCCGGTGTGCAACACTGTGATTCCACATGGATTTTGATTGGAGGGACTCACCAATGCGCCACCGGACCTTCCTGCCGCTGATTCTGGGTGCTGTCATCCTCTCCACCGGCTGCGCCGCCACTCACCGCGAGTGGGAAGTCTGGCGGGCCCACCCGACGCACTACGCCACCGGCAACCATCTGTCCTTCTCGATGAAGAACATGGTGGGCGCCGCGCCCCAGGTCACGCCCGAGCTGATGGACCAGGCCAAGGGCGAGGGCTGGTGGGGGCGGAACACCCCGCTCGTCGCCCCGCGGGCCAACGTCGCCGGGAAGTGGGAAGGGACCTGGAGCGGCTACGGCATGTCCCGGACGCTGCGGGGCGGCGTGGCGAAGGCGATGCTGACGGTCGACGGCGGTATCGGCCAGGGCCGGCTCGTGCTCATGGACGCGCGCATGGCCGAGGGGGTCCCGCTGTCGCTTCGCGAGAACTCGTCGTTCGGCGCGCCCATCGAGCTGTCCGTCTCCGAGACCGACATGTGGGTCAACGGGATCGAGCCGGGCCGGGCGTTCGCGGCCACGTTCACGCTGCAGGGCGACCGACTCGTCGGCCAGTTCCTGTACACCAGCTCGCCGGTGCGGATCGAGCTGATGAGGATGCCCTGACGCGACCGCCTCAGGGCGCGGTGGGCTGGACGATGACGGTGCGCAGGACGGCCAGGTAGCGCTGGGCCACGCGCTGGACGTCGGCGGCGGTGACCGCGCGCACCGCCGCCGCATAGCGATCCAGGAACTCGTAGCCCACCCCGGATTCCTCGTAGGCCGCCAGGTACCACGCCTGGCGGGCGTTCGTGCGCCGGTCCATCGCGAGGTTGCCCAGCACGTAGGCCTTGGCCACCCGCAGCTCCTCCGCCGACACCCGCTCGCGCTGCACCCGCTCGAGCTGCGCCCGGAGCGCCGCCTCGGCGCGGGCCACGTTCTCCGGCGCGGTGCCGAGCTGGGCCACGAAGTAGCCGGTGTCCACGCGCGCCGGGTACTGCGCTGCCGTCGTGTAGGCGAGGCCCTGCTTGTCCCGTAGCTCCGAGAAGAACCGCCCCGCCATTCCGCCGCCCAGCACGTTCGCCAGCACCTTGACCGCCGGGTAGTCCGGGTCTGTGAGCGCCGGCGCCAGCGCGCCCATCAGGATCTGCGCCTGGGCGCCGGGCACGACGCGCGCCTCGCGCCACGGCGCCGGCGCGGGGGGCCGCGGCGGGGCCGCGGTCGGCGCCGCGACTCCCGCCGGCATCGACCCGAAGAGCCGGGTGGCCTGCACGATCACCTCCGCGGTCTTCACGCGGCCGCTCACCGCCAGCACGAGGCCGCCCGTCACGTAGTGCCGCTTGTAGTGGGCGAGGAGCGCGTCGCGGTCGAGCCGCGCCAGGCTGTCCTTGAGCCCGAGCGGATCCCAGGCGTACGGGTGCCGGCCGAAGACGCGCACGCCGAGCGTGTCGAGGGCCACGTCGTAGGGCTTGTCGCCGCGATTGCGCACCTGGCGCAGGAGGAAGTCGCGCACCGCCACCACCACGCCGTCCGGCATGGTGGGCCGCAGGGCCACGTCGGCCGCCAGCTCCAGGATCTCCACCCAGTGGCGCGACAGCGCGGTGGCCGCGATCTCCGAGTAGTCCACGTCGCCGGTGGCCTCGATGCTGCCGCCCATCGCGTCGGCCGCCTCGACGATCTGGCCGCCGTCTCGGGTGGTGGTGCCGCGCACGACCATGAGCTGGACGAGGTTGGAGATGCCCGCGTTGTCCACGGTCTCCCAGCGCGTGCCCATGCGGACCATCAGGGAGACTCCGACCACCGGGGCGGTGGGATTCTCGCGGACCAGCACGGTGACCCCGTTGGGGAGGCGCGCGCGGCTGACCGGGGGGCTCTGGCCCCACGCGGGCGCGCCGAGCACCATGATGAGGCCGGCGAGCAGGAGCGCGCGCCGGCGCATCAGCGGGTCCCCGGCTTCGGCACGAAGGCCAGCCGCGCGTAGTCGGTGCGCGAGAGATACCGGCGGGCCGCGTCGCGGATCTGCTCGCGGGTGATGCGCCGGAGTCGGTCCACGTAGCGCAGCTCCGCGTCGAGGGTCCAGGTGGTCTCGGCGAGCCCGTAGGCATAGGCCAGGCCCTCGGAGGTCTCGGTGTCGAAGGCGTGCTGGGCCTCGAACTTGGTGACCGCGAGTCGCCGCTCCTCCTCGGTGGGCCCGCTCTCCTGGATCCGTGCGATCTCCTCGAGGATGATGGCCTCGACCCGCTCCAGGTCCTTGGCCTCGAGCTCCGCCCGCAGGCTCACGATGCCGCCGCCCATGAGCGCCGAGTAGCTCATGGTCACGGTGGAGACCAGCCGCTCCCGATCGCGCAGCCGCTGGGCCAGGCGCGAGCTCTCGGTGCCCGCGAGGATCGTGGTGAGGAGATCCACCGCGTCGCCCGCCGCGTCGTCGGAGCGCGGAGCCTGCCAGCCGAGGGCCAGGTGGGCCTGCTGCTCGTCGCGCTCCACCGTCTTGCGCACCCCGCCGGTGAGCGGGGCCGGCGCGGCCGCCGGGGCCGCCTTGTAGCCGGTGGCCGGCATGCGCCCGAACGTGCGGTCCACGATGCCGCGGACCGCGACCGGATCCACCGGCCCCGCCACCACCAGCGTCATGTTCTCGGGCACGTAGTAGCGGCGGTTGAAGGCGCGCAGCCGCGCCTGGGTGGCCGCCTGCATCGTCTCGCGGGTGCCCAGCACCGGCCGCCCGTAGGGATTGCCCGCGAAGACCAGGCCGTAGAGCTGGCGCACGATCGCGGAGCGCGGGTTATCCTGCTCGATGCGCGCCTCCTCGAAGATGACCTCGCGCTCGCGGCCGATCTCGTCGGGGACGAAGCTCGAGCGGAACGCCATGTCGGCGAGGAGCTCGATGCCCGAGGCGGTCGCGTCGCTCGGCAGCACGAGGTAGAAGGAGGTGTAGTCGAACGAGGTCACCGCGTTCGAGCGGCCGCCCACGCCTTCCACCGTCCGGTCCACGTAGCCGGGGCCGAAGCGGTCGGTGCCCTTGAAGAGCATGTGCTCCTGGAAGTGGGCGTAGCCGAGCTGGTCCGGGACTTCGTACCGCACTCCGACGCCCACGAAGAGGTAGATCGCCACGATGTCGGAGGCGCGGTGGTCCTGGAGGATGAACCGCATGCCGTTGCGCAGCACCTGGCGCGCGGGCGGGGGCAGCTCGGCCTGGGCCGCGTCCGGGGCGGGCGACGCGGAGCGGGCGCCGGAGCCGGCACAGGCCGAGACGAGCAGGGCGACGGCCAGCCACGGCACCGCGCGCCGCGAGGCGGATCGGATCACGGACGCGATTCTACTACGCCGGCGTCCGCGACGGGTCGGGGGACCGCGCCCGGCTCGGGCGCGAAGGTTCGGATCAGGTGGTCGGCCCGGCTCGGGTGCACCGGGAGCTGGGTCTCCACCAGGGACGCGGGCACCCGCGCGCGGATGGCGAGCGCGCAGAGCTGGATCAGCTCCTCGGCGGCGGGCGAGACCATCTGCGCGCCGACGAGCCGCCGGGAGTCCTGGTCGAAGATGAGCTTGAAGTAGCCCGCGTCCTCGCCGGTGGTCACGCTGAAGCTGCTGCCCTTCGCGTCGTGGCGGGCCACCGCGGCCTGAATGCCGTGGGCCGGCGCCTCCCCGTAGGTCATGCCCACCAGGCCGACGGTCGGCGTGGTGGAGAGCACCTGGGGGATCACCGCCTCGTCGGCCCGCTCGGTGTCGCCCCGCAGGGCGTTGATCGTCGCGACGTACCCCTCGTGGGCGGCCACCGTGCTGAGCTGGCGATTGCCCGCCGCGTCGCCCGCCGCGTAGATGTGCGGGACCGAGGTGGCGAGGTACGCGGTGGTGCGCAGGCCGAGCCGTCCCATCTCGAGGCCGATGCGCGCGGCCCCGATGGTCCGCGGATGGAAGCGGCGGCCGACCGCAGCGCACACCTGGCGGCTCGTCATCTCGTTCGCCATCCCCGCGCTGTAGAAGGCGATGCGCACGCCGTCGGCGGCCCGGGCGAGGCCGGTGACGTGGGTCTGGAGCCGGAACGTCACCCCGCGCTCCTCCATGCGCTTGCGCAGGTTGCGGGCCACGTCCGCGTCGAGGCCGGGGAGGATCTCCGCGTCGCGCGCGAGCACGGTGACGCGGGTGCCGAAGTCGTTGAAGGCCCCCGCCAGCTCGAGCGCCACCGGTCCCGCGCCGACGAAGGTGAGCGAGGCCGGGAACGCGGGAAGGAAGAGGAGCTGGTCGGAGGTGATGAGCAGCTCGCGGCCCGGCACCTCCGGGATGACCGGCTGCGAGCCCGCCGCGATGACGAAGCGCTCGGCCCGGAGCGGGTGGCCGTTGACCTCGACGACGTGAGGGTCGGTGAAGCGGGCCTCGCCGATCGCCACGTGGATCCCGCGCTTCTCGAGATCGGCGGCGGTGGGCCGGTGGGCGTCCACGATCTCGTTCTGCCGCTGCTGGACCGCGTCCCAGTCGAGCCGGACGGGGCCCGAGAAGGTTCCGAACCCGCCCGCGGTGCGCACCAGCCGGTGCACGTGTCCCGCGGTCACCAGCGCCTTCTTGGGGATGCAACCGCGGTTGGCGCAGAGGCCGCCGAGCGGGCCGCGATCGGCGAGCGCCACCCGCGCGCCCAGGCCCGCCGCGGTCCGCGCGGCGGTGAGGCCGGCGGCGCCGGCACCGATCACGACGAGATCGAAGCGCTCCATGGCGGGGCTCCGCCTAGACGGTGAGCGAGGCGCCGGTGACCGCGGCGGCCCGCTCGGAGAGCAGGAAGGCCACCACGTGGGCCACGTCCCCGGTGCTGACCCATTCCGAGCGGTCCGCGTCGGGCATGGCGCGTCGATTGCCCGGCGTGTCCATGGTGCTCGGCAGGACCGCGTTGACGGTGATCCGGTGCTTCTTCACCTCCTGGGCGAGCGCCTGGGTGAGCGTGATCACGCCCGCCTTGGACACGGTGTAGGCGATAAAGCCGCCCTGCGGGGCGAGCACCGCCCGGGAGGCGATGTTCACGACGCGGCCCCCGCCGCCCGCGATCATGATCGGCAGCACCGCGCGGCAGGCGATGACCATGGACGTGAGGTTGAGCGCCATCATGCGCTCCCACTCCGCGAGTGGGGTCGAGAGCAGGTCGCCTCCCGCGAAGCCGCCCACCGCGTTGACGAGGCCGTCCACCCGGCCGTGCCGGTCGCGGACCACCTGCACGAACTTGCCCATCGCGTCCTCGCGGGTCACGTCGGCGGGCACCGCGAGGAGGCGCCCGCGCTGATCGGGGGCGAGCCGCGCCTCGAGCCCCTCGAGCTCCGCGGGCACCGCGTAGGGAATCGCCACCGTCCCGCCCGCCTCGAGCAGGGTGGTGGTGATCGCCTGGCCGAGCGCGCCGGTGCCGCCGGTGACCACCGCGACGCGGGCGGTCACGACGCGGGGCGCCCGCGGCGCCGGGCCAGGTCCTCGGCCCGCCGCGCCAGCTCGAAGTCGAGCGCGGTGATGCCGGAGGCGTCGTGGGTGTTGAGATCGATGACCACGCGGTTGTACACGTTGAACCACTCCGGATGGTGATCGAGCGCGTCCGCCTCGCGGGCCACGTCGGTCATGAAGGCGAAGGCCTGGGTGAAGTCCGCGAAGGTCAGCTCGCGGTGGAGCTTGCCGTCCTTGAGCGTCCACCCGGGCAGGGCGGCCAGGCGCTGGGTCACCTCCGCGTCGGCGAGCTTGGCGGGCCGGGCCATGGCTCTCAGCCCGCGGCGGGCGCGCCCATGATCGCGGAGCGCTGGATGTCCTCGTAGCGCACCTTGGCGACGTCGAAGGCCTCGATGTTGTCGACGAGCTTCTTGAAGGTCTGCTCGAAGCCGGGCAGGGTCTTGCGCTGGCGCGTCAGCGGGGTGGTGCGCGCGAGCACGAAATTCTTCACGTAGGGGTGGTTGATGCCGCGCTTCTTGATGCGCGCGACCACCGCCACGAGTGCCTCGTCGGCCTCGCGCACCAGCGTGGCCCGCTCCTCGCGCTCCTCGAGGGTCTTCGGGAAGTGCCCCTTCAGGAACTTGTCCACCCGGCGCAGGATCGGCGCGAAGGCGCCGCCCGCGAAGCGCTTGTTCTGCTCGTAGAGCAGCCCGAGGGTGATGAAGTGAGGCGCCTCGAACTGGAAGGCGTAGGCCTCCTCGCCCGACTGCGGCTCGTCCTCCACGAGGCCGCGGTACATGCGGATCACCTCGAGGGATTTCTCCTTCAGGTTGTGCGCCTTCTCGGTGTTGAGCGCGAGGATCTGGAAGGCCACCTCGGGCTCCGGGACGAGGATGGCCGGGATGACCTTGGCCTTGAGCTTGGTCAGCACGGTGCGCCGATGGTTGCCGTTGGGCGTCCAGTAGACTCCGGCCCGCGGCGACATGACCACCACCGGATCCACGAAGCGGTCGATCTTCTTCACCACTTCCTGCAGGCGCTTGGCGTGGGTGGGCGACAGATCGCGCTGATACGGGGTCGGCTCCACCTTTTCGATCGGCAGGAGGCAGAAGATCTGCCAGTGGTCGCCCACCGGCTCGCGATAGATGGCGAGCACCGAGCCGCCGTCGCGCTCCACCTGCTCGGCCAGCGCGGCCACCGCGCGGGCCGGCTCCTCCTCCGGCACCACCCGCCACTTTGCCATGCCCGCGATTATGCCTGAACCGCGAGGTCTCCGGAAGGCGACGAGGCGGCCGCCGGCAGCGCCAGGTGGAACGTGGCGCCGTGCTCGGGGTTCGCGGTGGCCCAGAGACGGCCGCCGTGGCTCTCGATGATGGAGCGGCTGATCGACAGACCCATGCCGAGGCCGCCCGGCTTGGTCGAGTAGAACGGCTCGAAGAGGCGATCGGCCTGGAGCTCCCGCAGGCCGACGCCCGCGTCCTCGATCGTGACGACCGCCCAGTTGCGGTCCTCGATGCGATCGGGCGTGCCGCGGATGACGAGCCGCCGCCGCTCGGCCGGGACGTCGCGCATGGCCTCGGACGCGTTGACCAGCAGGTTGATGAGCACCTGCTGGAGCTGGATGCGATCGGCCGCGACGATGGGCATCCTCGCGTCCAGGGACACGTAGAGGGTGATCTCGTGACGGCGCAGCTCCGCGCGGACGAGGGGTAGCACGTCGGCGATGACGTCGGCGAGCCGGCCGGGTTGCTGGGCGACCGCCGAGCGCGCGAGCAGGGCGCGGATCCGGGTCAGCACCTCCGCCGCGCGGTCGCCGTCGCCCACGATGGCGGTGAGCGCCCCGCGGACCTGGTCGAGCGGCGGGGGGTCGGCGTCCAGCCAGTGCAGGCACGCGCTGGCGTCGGCGACGATGGCGGCCAGGGGCTGGTTGATCTCGTGCGCGATCGAGGCGGCGAGCTCGCCCAGCGTGGTCACGCGGGTCACGCGCGCGAGCTCGGTCTGGGCCTGGTGCAGGGCGTCCTCGGCATGCTTGCGCTCGGTGACGTCGTTGTTCGTCTCGAGGATCGCGGGGGCCCGGTCGGGCCCGCCGCGCCGCAGTGACCAGCGGCTGGCCACCACGACCGGTGTTCCGTCGCGGCGCGTGTGGACGAGCTCGCCTTCCCAGCGTCCGGTCCGCGTCAGCTCGGCCATGATGTCGGGCAGCGGGGCCGGGAAGACGGTCCGCATGCGGGTGTGGGCCACCGTGCCGATCGCCTCCGATTTCGTCCAGCCGTAGAGCTGCTCCGCGCCGCGGTTCCAGTAGGTGATGACGTCCTGCCCATCGCGGACGAAGACGGTGTCGTGGGTCAGGTCGAGCAGCGCGGCCTGATCGCGGAGGGTCTCTTCCACGCGGGCCCGTGCGGTGACCTCGGCCTGCAGCCGCGCGTTGCTGTCGGAGAGATCCGCGGTCCGCGCCTGGACGCGGAGCTCCAGCTCGTCCCGCGAGTGGCGGAGCGCGTCCTCCGTCCGGCGGCGGCGGGAGCTCAGCCAGCCGACCAGGAGGGCCGAGAGCGTGAAGACCGCGATGCGCAGGAGAAAATCGAAGTCGAGCGTGATCGCATAGAGCGGGGGCGTGATGAACCAGTCCACGACGAGCGCGCCCAGGAGGGCCGCGAGCGCTCCGGGGCCCATTCCGCCCAGCCAGGCGCTCAGCACACCCGCCGCGTAGAGGAGGGTGACCCCGTGCACGAAGCGCTCCGGCGGCTCGGGGAAGAGCCGTTCGCCGCCCGGGCCGGTGGTGAGCGCGGCGGCCACCGCGACGCTGATCACCGCGATCGCCCAGCGGAGCGCGAGCGGCGGGCGGCGCGGGGGAGCCGGCGCGTCCGCCATTCACGCGCTCCCGGCCCGCGACGGGCTCACGCCCAGGCGGGCGGCCATCCGCACGAGCTCGGCCACCGAGCCGGCCCGCATCTTCGTCATCACGTGCCCGCGCTGCTCCTTCACGGTGGCCTCGCTGGTCCCGAACTCGCCCGCGATCTGCTTGTTGAGCAGGCCGGCCACGATGCCGGCCATCACCTCCCGCTCGCGCGGGGTCAGGCGGTCGTGGCGCCGCCGGAGCTCGGCGAGCTCCCGCCGGTCCCGGCGGCTCGCGCGATCGCGCTCGACCGCCTGGCGGATCGCCTCGAGCAGCTCCTGCTCGCGAAACGGCTTGGTCAGGAACTCGACCGCGCCCGCCTTCATGGCGCGGACCGACATCGGAATGTCCCCGTGACCCGTGATGAAGACGATCGGCAGCGGCGCGTCGGTGCCGGCCAGCTCCCGCTGGAGGTCGAGGCCGCTGAGCCCGGGGAGGCGCACGTCGAGCACCACGCATCCCGGGGTGTCGAGTCGGGGACGGCCGAGAAACGCCTGCGCGGTCGGGAAGACCTCGACGCTCATCCCCACCGAGGTCAGGAGCCGGCGGAGCGATTCGCGCACGGACTTGTCGTCGTCGACCACGAAGATGACCGGATCCGGCGCTTCCATCTCAAGAGGACGATATCACGCTGATCCAGCCGGCCCCGCTCCGCGGGCCTCCGGGCACGCGCCGAGGCCGTGGTACCGTTTCCTGGTGATCGACGGGGACGGCGAGCTGAGCGAGGCGATTCCCGGGGGAACCGCCACTCGCGACGTCATGCTGCTCGTGCTGACGTGCGGGGCGGGCCTCGTGGACGCGATCAGCTACCTCGAGCTGGGCCACGTGTTCACCGCGATGATGACCGGGAACACCGTGTTGCTGGCCCTCGCCATCGGCCAGGGCGAGGTCATGGCCGCGCTCCGGTCGACCCTCGCGCTCGTGACCTTCAGCGTGGGCGCGGCCGGTGGCGCGATGGTTCTCCGACGGGGCCGGGCGGGCGGGGAGTGGCCGCCCATCGTGACCGCCACGCTGGCGATCGAGGCGGTGGCCCTGGGCGCCTTCGCGGCGCTGTGGCACGCGAGGGGGCCGGCGGCCGGCGATGACGCGCTGACCCTCACGCTCATCGCGCTCTCGGGACTCGCCATGGGGATCCAGGCCGCGGCGGTGCGCCATCTCGGCGTCCCCGGGGTGGCCTCGACCTACATCACGGGCACGCTGACCAGCCTGATGGCCGAGCTCGTGACCGACTCGGCCTCGCGGCATCTGCGCCTGCTGGCGTCGGTCTTCCTCGTCTACGGAGCGGGCGCGCTCGTCGGCACCGTGCTGCACGCGCGATCCTCGTCCCTGCTCGCCTGGCTGCCGTGCCTCTGCGTGGCGGCGGTGGTCGTGACCGGACTCGTGCATCACCGGGGGTCCCGTCTCCGGGATACGTAGCTTCCGGTTCTTGCGCGAACTCGCGCCCGCGCGCCCCGAGTCCGCTCCGAGCTGCTCCGGGTCAGCCCATGAAGTCCCGGACGATCCGGTTGAACTTCTCCGGATTCTCCATGAACATGAAGTGGTTGCCGCCCTCGTTCTCCTCGAAGATCTCGATCTTCGACCCGCGGACCTGTCGCTGGATCCACGCCTGTGACTTCCAGGGCACGACGCTCACCCGGCCCCCGACCACCAGCGTGGGCAGCGTGATGCGCGGGATGACCGGGCGCCAGTCCTGGGTCGAGTGGTTGTAGAGGAGCGCGGCCGCGTACTGCCGCGGCATCTTCAAGTTCTGCTTGACCACCCAGTCCACCTCGGACCGGGAGTAGGCCTTCGTGAACATTCCCCCGATGAACCCTTCGGTCGTCTTGACGCCGTCCGGGCCCGCGAGCTGGCTGATCGTGGCGTAGAGCGAGGTGGGGTCGAAGATCGCGCCCGCGTCCTCCTTCTCCTGCGGAGACCACCGCGGATCCGCGGTGATCATCGGCATCTGATCCACGAGGATGAGCTTGGACAGGCGGTCCTTGTCCCAGAGCTGCCAGTAGCTCCAGATGACGGAGCTTCCCATCGAGTGGCCCATGAGGGTGACGTCGGTCAGGTTCCGGGCGACGAGCAGGTCCTGGACGTCCTTGGCCAGACGCTGGATGGTGTAGCCGTTGTTCGGTTTGTCGGATTCCCCGTGGCCGCGCATGTCCACCGCGATCACCCGGTAGCGGTCACTCAGGCCGCTCAGCTGATGCTTGAACTGGGCGGCGGTCTGCGACCAGCCCGGAATGCAGACGAGCGGCCGGCCCGATCCGGCCTCCTCGTAGCGGAGGGTGACCCCGTCGTTGGTGGTCACCACGCCCTTGGTGGGCGCGGCCGCGGAGCGCGGCGATGTGGTCATGCTCGAGCAGGCGGCGGTGGCGGCGGACGCGGCGACCCCGGTGAGGAACGTGCGGCGATCCATGGGGCTCCTCCCTCGACGTTGTGAGAGGCGTTGCATGAATGCGAGCAGGGGCTGCAGGCTACCACACCTTTACGTCCCGCGGCTCGACCGCCTCGACTGGATTCAGCCGAGCTCGAGGGCGCCGCCGACGTAGGTGGCGAGGCGGCTCCGCAGGAACAGCCGCGCCCGGTGCACCCGCGACTTGACGGTGGCGAGCTTGATCCGGAGCGTGTCCGCGATCTCCGGGTTCGAAAGCCCCTCGACGTCGTGCAGGAGAAACGTCGCCCGGTGCTCCTCCGGGAGCTCCTCGATGGCCGCGCGGAGGATCGCGTGCAGCTCGGCCTGGAGCACCGGATCCTTCAGGCGGGGCGACCAGTCGATGCCCGGCTGCACCGGCTCGCCGGTCTCGTCCAGGGACAGGGAGAGCTCTTCCCACGACGCGCTGTGACGATCCACCCGGCGTCGCCGCCGCTTCTGGTAGGCCGCGTTGGCGGTGATGCGATAGACCCACGAGCCGAAGGCCGCGGTGCCGCGGAAGGAATCGATCTTGCGCGCCGCGGCCCAGAGGGAGTCCTGCACGACCTCCTCCGCATCGGAGCCGTTGCCGGTGATGCGCAGGGCCAGGCGATAGACGCGATCGCCGTACGTGGTCACCAGGGCCTCTGCGGCGGCCGTGTCCCGGCGGCGCAGCCCTTCGACCAGCTCCGCGTCCCGGTCGAGGGCCGTGCGCCGGTGACCGGCGGGTGCCTCCTCGAGTACCGCCGCCTCACTGAATCCCATCGCGGCCTCCCTCTCGCTCCATCCGGCTGGGGTGGAGGTGCTGCGCCCGGTACGCGCTCGGGGTCACGCCCATGATTCGATGGAACACGGTGGCGAAGTGACTCGGAGTCCGGAACCCCACCACTCGCGAGATCTGGGAGATGGTCAGCTCCGGCGCCGCGAGCAGGTGGGCCGCGTGGTCGATGCGCGCGCGCACCACGAACCGGTGAGGCGGCACCCCGGTGCTGTGCTGGAAGAGCCGGGCGAAGTGGTAGGGGCTCATGAAAACCACCGCGCCGAGCTGCGCCAGGGTCAGGTGCTGATCGAGATGCGCCCGGATGTAGTCGGTGACCCGTCGAAGCCTCGATAGCGGGAGCGTGCTCGTGAGTGGCGTCGTCGTCATCGTCGTCATGCGCTTCTTCCTCCTGGGTTCTCGGCGAGCGCCTTTCGCACGGCGCCCAGCAGGGCCTCGCCGTGGAACGGCTTTCCAAGGAATGCGACCGCGCCGGCCTGCAGCGTTCGGCGGCGCGCTTCGTCGTCGCTGTGAGCGGTCAAGATCACCACCGGGATCGGGGAGCCGGCCGCGGCCAGGTGTATGAGCAGGTCTACCCCGCTCATCCCGGGCATCCGCAGGTCGAGGACGACACAGCGGGTATCCGACCGGTGGCCGGATTGCAGGAATGCCTCCGCGGAGGCGAACGTCTCGACGCGAAAGCCGACCGAGGTCAGGAGATTCTTGACCGACCGGCGCAGTGACTCGTCGTCGTCCACGATCGAAACCAGCCGCACGTCGTTCCCATCCACAGCTCGAAGGCTACGGCCTGGGCCGGGTGCGGTCTACCCGACCTTGGTGGGGTGGGGACTGGCCGGAAGGGGAGGAATCGGGCACGGAAGTGCCCGGTTCGGCGGGGTCAGCGATCCTCGGACGGGGCGCCGGCTTCCAGCCAGTCGCGGAAGGCGGGAGAGGCCGCGGCGAGCCGCCATTCTTCGAGGATGTCGCGGGCCATGGCCCGGGACGCTCCGAAGGAGGCCAGGTCGGCTCCATCGAGGCAGCGCTCGAGGAGCCAGCCCTCGAAGGTGTCAGGAGCGGGGTCATCCGCGACCGCCGCATCGAGCAGCGAGCGCTTGAGCGACATGCCGAGCGCGTCCGGGGTGGTGTCACGCTTGCGGCGCCGGCGCCGACCTTCGGAGGCGTCGAGGGCAGACAGGAGCGCCCGACAGAACGTCGCGGGTCGGAACGGAGTCTGGCTCACCGTTTTGGGACGCAACCCGGGACGGACGTGATGACCGGGCCGGGAGTTTTTCGCAAGATTCGGCAAGGAGCCACTCGCCGACGCGCGTGTCGCGCCCTTGCGCAAACCCCGTACGGCGGAGCCGCCGCCCTCCCGGGGCTCGTCACACAGACAGAAGCGACCAGCACGCGGGAGGAGACGACGATGTCGAGATCTTGGAATGGATGCACCCGGAAGATGCTTGGGGCCTTCATCGGCATGGTGCTCCTCATGCCGGGCCTGGCCGCGTGCACGACCGCCCTGCCGGCGGGCGAGGAAGCCGCGATGGGGCCGGCCGCGGGCGGACCGCTGCGGCCGGACGACGCGTGGCCCCGTGAACTCGCCAGCGGGAACAACACGTTCTCGATCTTCCAGCCCCAGTACGACCGCTGGGAGCAGGGGCGGCTGGATGGCCGCTCGGCGGTGGCGGTCGAGAGCCAGGCGTCACCGGAGCCGCGGTACGGGGTGATCTGGTTCACGGCCCGGACGCAGGTGAACAAGGAGACCGGGATGGTCACGCTCGAGGATCTCACCGTCTCGCGGGCCGATTTCCCGACCGTGCCAGATGGCGGGTCCGGTGATCTCGCGGCGCTCCAGCGCGCCCTCGCCGACGCGCCCCTGACGATCGCCCTCGATCGCCTTCAGGCCGAGATCGAGGTCGAGCAGGCCGAGAGCCCGGGCGGCGTGATCGCGGTGCGCAACGACCCGCCGCGGATCATCGTGAGCGAGGCGCCCGCGCTCCTCTTGCGTATCGACGGCCAGCCCGTGCTGCGCCCGGTCGCGGGCACCCCGCTGCTGCGGGTGATCAACACCCGGGTCCTGCTTCTGCTCGACCGGGCGGCGGGCCGCTACTACGTGTGGCTGCGGAATCAGTGGCTCGCGGCCTCGACGCTCGACGGGCCCTGGGCGGTGGCG
>DATFUK010000406.1:0-2090 GCA_035260865.1 Candidatus Methylomirabilota bacterium
CTCGACGCCATGCGTCGGCAACCCGGCGGGGGCGGGGGGCTCACGGGAGGCGGCCGCGGCGGCGTGGAGGGCGAGCCGATTCCGCTCGACACCCCGGAGCCGAAGTACCAGGACTACTTCAACAAGATCCGGGAGCGGATCAAGGCCAACTGGATCTATCCGCGGCAGGCCGGCGATCGGGGCATCGAGGGTGAGCTCCTGATCGAATTCCACATCGCCAAGGACGGCCGGGTCTCGTACATCGAGCTCCGCCATTCCTCGGGCGCGGCGATCCTCGACGATGCCGCGCTCACCGCGGTGAAGCTGGCGCAGCCGTTCCCGCCGGTGCCCGACGAGATCGCCAAGCAGACCCTCGCGATCAACGGCCAGTTCAAGTACCAGATCGTCAGCGGCCTCGTGAACCAGTTCCTCCGCTAGCTCCCTGAACTCGCCCGCCCGCCTCCTCTCGCTGGCCCTCCTGGGGCTGATCGTCTGCGCGGGCTGCGCGGAGACGCGCTGCGCGGATCGCCCCCCGGTGCGCATCCAGCTCCTGCTCGTCAACGACGTCTACGTGCTCGAGCCGGTGGCCGGCCGCGGCGGGCTCGCCCGCGTGGCGACGCTGGCGCGCGAGCTGCGCGCCCAGACCCCGCACACGCTCTTCGCGCTGGCCGGTGACACGCTCTCGCCGTCGCTGCTCTCGACCCTGCGCCAGGGGGCCCAGATGATCGAGGGCTGGAATGCGGTGGGGCTCGACCTCGCCACCTTCGGCAACCACGAGTTCGATTTCGGGGCCGCGGTGCTGGCCGAGCGGATGCGCGAGTCGCGATTCCCGTGGCTGTCCGCCAACGTGCTCGATCGCGCGAGCGGCCTGCCCTTCGGCGGCGCGCGGGCCGGGCGCGCGTGGGACTTCGACGGGGTGCGTGTCGGCGTCGTCGGACTCACCACCCCGGAGGCGGTGCGGACGTCGAATCCCGGCCCCGGCCTGCGCTTCGACGATCCGCTCGCGGCGGGCCGCGCCGCCCTGGCCGCGCTGGGGCCGCTGACCCTCAAGGTGGCGGTGACGCATCTGCCGCTCCGCGAGGATCGGGAGCTCGCGGCCAGCCTCGCCCTCGACGCGATCCTGGGTGGGCACGACCACGATCCCATGCTCCACGAGGACGGCCGGACCGTGATCGTCAAGGCCGGTTCGGACGCGCTCAACGTGGGCCAGGTCGAGTACGAGGTCCGCTGCAGCGCGGTGATCGCCCGTCGCCAGCGCCTGATCCCGGTGGACGAGCGCCTGGCCGAGGCCCCCGATGTCGTCGCGCTCGTGCGGCAGCAGGCCGCGCTGCTGGCGCGTGAGCTCGACGCGGAGGTGGGACGCACCCCGGTGGCCCTCGACGCGAGCGAGAGCCTGACCCGCCGCGAGGAGACGCCGCTCGGTCGATTCTTCGCCGCCCTGCTACGCGATCGCGTGGGGGCGCAGGTGGGGCTGCTCAATAGCGGCGCGATCCGCGGCAACCGGGTGATCCCGGCCGGGCCCGTCACGAAGCGCGATATCCGCGGGCTGCTGCCCTTCAGCAACACGGTGACGCTGCTCGAGGTGACCGGAGCGGCGCTCCGGGCCGCCCTCGAGCGGTCGGTCGACGAATTGCCGCGGCCCACCGGCCACTTTCTCCAGACCGCCGGGATCCGGATGACCGTGGACCCCGCCCGGCCTCCCGGTCAGCGCGTCGGGCCGATCGAGATCGAGGGCCGCCCGCTCGACCCGGCCGCGCTGTACCGGGTGGCCGCGCCCGACTACCTGGCCCGGGGGCAGGACGGCTACTCGATGCTGGGCGCCTCTCGGGTGCTCCTGGCGCCGGAGGACGGTCCCGGGATGATCGAGACCATCCTGGACGGGCTGGCCGCGGGCCGTTCCCCTTGACGGGGAAGGCCGCGACCGGTAGTGTATTCAATGCTTTCGGGGCGTAGGCTCGTAGCTCAGTGGGAGAGCGCTACCTTGACACGGTAGAGGTCGGCGGTTCGAAACCGCCCGAGCCTACCATTTCGTTTCACGGCAGCCCTTTGGGGGTGCGCATCGCTAGCTGGTCGCGCGTGAGCGAGTGAGGGAGTTGCGAGCATCACCGGGC
>DATFUK010000407.1:0-3113 GCA_035260865.1 Candidatus Methylomirabilota bacterium
TGTTCGAGTCGGAGCTGTTCGGCTTCCGCAAGGGCGCGTTCACCAGCGCCTCCGAGACGCGCCGCGGCCACCTCCAGATGGCGCACGCCGGCACGCTGCTGCTCGACGAGATCGGCGAGATGCCGCTCGCCCTGCAGTCGAAGCTGCTGCGGGTCATCGAGGACAAGCGCGTCACCTCGATCGGCTCCGACCGGCCGGTGGAAGTCGACGTCCGCTTCATCGCCACCACCAACAAGGATCTCCAGGTGGAGGTGGAGCACGGGACCTTTCGGCGCGACCTGTTCTACCGGCTCTCGGTCATGCCGGTGCGGGTGCCCCCGCTGCGCGAGCGTCCGGAGGACATCCCGCTGCTTGCCCGCCACTTCGTGGAGCAGGCGGCCCGCCGCATCAAGCGGACGGTGCGCGACATCTCGCCCGAGAGCCTCGGGGCCCTGATGCGGTATCCGTGGCCGGGCAACGTGCGCGAGCTCGAGAACGTCATCGAGCGGGCGGTCATCGTGGCCACCGGCGACGTGCTCGCGGACCTGGGGCGCTTTCTCGCTCCGACCGGCGCCCACGCCCCGGTGGACCTGTCGCTGCCGTTCCGGGACGCGAAGGCCCGGGTGGTGGAGGACTTCGAGCGCGCCTACATCGACGGGCTGCTCAAGAGCCACGGGGGCAAGCTCACCGCGGCGGCCAAGCACGCGGACATGGATCCCAAGAACTTCTCCGACAAGATCCAGCGCTACGGCCTGCGCCGCTCGGCGCCCCCGGACCCGCCGCCCGCCTAGAAGAACAGGACGGTCACGATCGCGAAGAGCGGCAGGAGCACCGCGCCGCTGTAGGCCATGTAGCCGAAGAAGCTCGGCATGCGCACCCCCGCGGATTCCGCGATGGCCTTGACCATGAAGTTGGGGGCGTTGCCGATGTAGGTGTTGGCTCCCATCGCCACCGCCCCCACGCTGATCGGGGCCAGGATGACGTGGGGGACGCCGGCCACCTCCGCGGGGAGGCCGAGCCCCTGGGCCAGCGCGAGGAACGTGAGATAGGTCGGCGCGTTGTCTAGGAACGACGAGAGCACGCCGGTGGCCCAGAAGAATTGCCACGGCGCCCGCACTCCGAGCTCCGCCCCGCGCACGTGGAGCAGCTCGAGCGCGGGGATCATGGTGAGGAAGATCCCCAGGAAGAGGACGGCCACCTCCACCATCGGCGCCGCCGTGAACTGGTTCGCGCGGCGGATCGCCCTGGGGGTCCGCCACAGGGAGATCCCGCCCAGGGCCAGGATGGCGAGCTCGCGCACCGGCGCATGCAGGAAGGCCACCGCCGCGACCACCCCCGCGAGCCAGATTCCGTTGAGCGCGCCCCGGATCCGGAGCGGCTCGATCTGGACGTGATCGCGCCGGAGGGCGGCCCGTGTCTCGCGTGCGTGCTCACGGACGTCCCAGGCGTAGTAGAGGATGAGCAGCGTCGCGGCCATGGCGAGCCAGGGTCCCCACAGCCGCAGGGTCCAGGCGAACGGGACGCCCTGCAGGTACCCGAGGAAGAGCGGCGGATCGCCCAGCGGCGTGAGCATGCCGCCGATGTTGGAGACCAGGAAGATGAAGAGCACGACGGTGTGGGTGACCCGCGCCCGCTCCCGGTTCGTCTGCAGGAGCGGCCGGATCATCAGCATCGACGCCCCGGTGGTGCCGATGAGGGAGGCGAGCAGGCTGCCGGTGGCGAGGAAGGCGGTGTTCACCAGAGGCGTGGCCTCAAGGTCACCGGTCAGCCGGACGCCGCCCGCGATCACGTAGAGTCCGGCGAGCAGGATGATGAACGACACGTAGTCGGCCGCCGCGTGCGCGAGCGCGGCCGGCTCCCGGGCCAGGTAGAGCGTGAGCACCGGCGCGCCCAGCACGGCGGCCACGACCAGCTTGCTCCGGTTCGACTCCCACCAGTGCGGCAGCCAGAGCGGGAGGAGGGCGATGGCCAGCAGCATCGCGACGAAGGGGAGCACGGTGTAGAGCGGAAGCGCGGCCGGCACGCGGCGATCTTACTCCCTTGAAGTTGCGGGGCGGATGGTTTAGAAGGAGAGCGGCGCGTCGAGGCGCCGATCCTCACCCGAGAACGAGGTCCCCCAAATGGCCAGCGAGACCAAAGGCAGCAGCGCCGTCGAAGCCCTCCTGAAAGAGAAGCGGAGGTTTCCGCCGCCGAAGGAGTTCGTCAAGCGCGCCAACGTGAAGAGCGCGGCGGTGTACAAGGAGGCGGCCAAGAACCCGGCCCGCTTCTGGGAGCGCTTCGCCAAGGAGCTCGACTGGTTCAAGCCGTGGAAGACGGTGGTGCAGTGGAAGGCGCCCCACGCCAAGTGGTTCGTGGGTGGCAAGCTGAACGTAGCCTACAACTGCCTCGATCGTCACGTGGCGACCGCCCGCAAGACCAAGGCCGCGATCATCTGGGAAGGCGAGCCGGGCGACACGCGGGTGCTGACCTACTGGGACCTCTACCGCGAGGTCAACCGCTTCGCGGCCGCGCTCAAGCGACGCGGCGTCAAGAAGGGCGATCGCGTCACCATCTACATGCCGATGGTGCCGGAGCTGCCGATCGCGATGCTCGCCTGCGCGCGCATCGGGGCCCCGCACAGCGTGATCTTCGGGGGATTCGCTCCGGAGGCGGTGCGGGACCGCATCCACGATGCGGAGTGCACCGTGCTCATCACCGCCGACGGCGGCTTCCGCCGCGGCGGCACCGTGGCCCTCAAGAAGAACGTGGACGAGGCGCTCCGAGAGTGCCCCGACGTGAGCACCGTGATTGTGCTCAAGCGCACGCGTCAGGACATCAACATGCAGGCGGGGCGCGACATCTGGTGGGACGACTTCGTCAAGGACGCGCCCGCCTACTGCGCGCCCGAGAAGATGGACTCCGAGGATATGTTGTACCTGCTCTATACCTCGGGCTCCACCGGCAAGCCGAAGGGCATCGTCCACACCACCGGCGGCTATCTCACCGGGGTCTACGCGACCACCAAGTGGATCTTCGATCTCCACGATACCGACGTCTACTGGTGCACCGCCGACATCGGCTGGGTCACCGGCCACTCCTACATCGTCTACGGGCCGCTCGCCAACGGCACCACCACCGTGATGTACGAGGGCACG
>DATFUK010000408.1:0-8364 GCA_035260865.1 Candidatus Methylomirabilota bacterium
TTCGACTCGCGCTCGGTGGACGCGTTCGCCGCCGACGTGCGCCGCGCGGAACAGCTCGGCTGGGACGCCGCGCTCCAGCCCGACTCCCAGCTCCGCCGCCGCGACACGTACGTGCTGCTGGCCGCGGCGGCGCGGGCCACCGAGCGCATCACGCTGGGACCGCTGCTCGCCAATCCGGTGAACCGCCATCCGACGGTCACCGCGTCCTCCATCGCGACGATCGACGAGCTGGCGCCGGGGCGCGTGCTGCTGGGCTGGGGGGTGGGCGATACCGCGGTGCGCCTGGCCGGGCTCAGGCCGGCGCGGGTGGCCGAGCTGGAAGCGGGCACGCGGCTCATGCGCGCGCTGCTCGCGGGCGAAGCGGTGGAGGTCGGGGCGGCGCGCCCGGCCCGATTGCCGCATCACCGGCCGGTGCCGGTGTGGATCGCGGCGGGCGGGCCGAGAACGCTGCGGATGGCGGGGGGAGTGGCGGACGGCGTCTTCATCCGCGTGGGCACGCATCCGGCCAACATCGCGACCGCGGTGAGCGCGATCCGCGCCGGCGCGGTTGAGGCGGGGCGCGATCCGGACGCGGTGAAGCTCGGCGCGATCTTCCACACCGTGCTGGTGGACGAGCCGGCCCGCGCGCTGACCATGGCGCGCTCCATGGCCGCCGGCTACTACGAGTACTCGCCCGCCCTCTTCGATCCGCCCGCCCTCGGCTGGACGGGACCCGACCCCGAGCGGCTCAAGCACGACCGCGGGGTGTGGCCCGACTTCCACCACGCGGCGGATCTCGAGGCCAGCGGCAAGGTCGTGGACTTCCTCCCGGTCGAGGCCGCCGACGCCTTCAGCCTCCGCGGCGGAACCGGGGAAGTGGCCGAGCGGCTCCTGGGCGCGCTACGCGCCGCGCCCGCCACCTTCGACCACGTCGTGCTCCACCCGATCCCGGACCCGAAGTGGCCCGCGGACCCCGAGCGCGACTACACCGCGCGCATCGCCCGCGAGGTGCTCCCGAAGGTCCGCAAGGAGCTGGAGATCCGCTAGCCGAGCTGCTTGTGGACGAACTCGATGATGCGCGAGATCGTCCGCTCCGCCGCCGCGGGCTTCTTGCTGATGTACCCCTCGGTCTCGCCCTCGAGCAGCTCGAGGTCCACCTGGCCGCCGATCTTGCGGTACAGCGCCACGAAGCGGTCCAGATCCGGCCGCGGGTGGGCCTTGTCGGCCGAGCCCTGGATGTAGACCACCGGCGGGGTCTCGACCGGCTCGCCGCGCTCGAGCGCGAGCGTCGGGTTGCCCTCGGCCATCGCCTCCTCGGTCACCCAGTACGCGTCGTGCCCCGGCAGCACGCGATCCACCACGTCCGGATACGGAGGGCCACCCGCCTTCAGGGCCTTGGCGTAGCGGTAGCGCGAGAGCGGATCGATGACCGGCCAGCAGAGCACCGCGCAGCGCACGCTCCCGTCGATGTTCCTTGCTGGATCGGACGGTGTGCCGGCGGGCAGGGGCAGGGCCGCGTACTTCGGATCGCGCGGCTTCATGGCCAGCAGCATGGCCAGGTGCGCGCCGCTCGAGGCCCCCATGAGCCCGACCTGGTCCGCGCGCCCATGGAACTCGGCCGCCCGGCTCTTGAGCCAGCGGACCGCGTAGCTGATGTCCACGAGCGAGCCGGGATAGGACGCGTCGGGCGGCTGGCGGAAGTCGAGCGCGGCCACGACCACGCCGCTGCGGGCCAGCGGCTCGTTCATGATGGTGTCGCCCGTTCGGTCGCCGCGACTCCAAGCCCCGCCGTGCAGCTCCACGATCATCGGGAACGGGCCGTCGCCCCGCGGCACGAACATCCGGGCCAGGAGCGGCTGGTCGCCGTGCCGGAGATACTCCACGTCCTTGACGTCGATCTCGTGACCCATGGTCGCCATGGCAGCACTCCTTTGTGGAAGGGAGGGTCGGTGTCGACGGGTATGATACACCCGCCCGCGGGCGCCCGGGGTTGCCAGGTGGGCCCGCGCGCCCCATACTTTCCGCGATGCCTTCGACGCCCGGCTTCGGGGAGAAGCTCCGCGCGGTCTTCGGGCTGAGCCCCACCATCCTCTGCCTCACCGGCCTCGGCGACGGCCGGGTCCGCGACGCCAACGACGCCTTCCTGAGCACCTCGGGCTACACGCGGGAGGAGATCCTCGGCCGCACCCCGGTCGAGCTCGGCCTCTGGGTGGATCCGGCCCAGCGGGAGGAGGGCATCCGCCAGCTCAAGGCGGGCCGGACGGTACGCGGCATGGAGTGCCGCTTCCGCGTCAAGAGCGGCGACGAGCGCGTGACCGTCCTCTCCGCCGACATCGTGATGTTCGACGGCGAGGCGTGCATCCTGAGCGCGCTCACCGACGTCACGGACCGCACGCGGGCGGAGGCGGCGCTGCGCGAGAGCGAGCGGCGGTTCATGGTGGCCTTCCACGCCAACCCGCTACCCATGTCCATCACCAGCCTGCGCGATCACCGGCATCTCGAGGTCAACGAGGCGGCGGTGCGCCACAGCGGCTACTCGCGCGAGGAGATGCTCGGCCGCAGCAAGCCGGAGCTCGGCTTCTGGGTGACCACCGCGGAGCGTGACCGGCTGCTGCGCCTCCTGCACACCGAGGGCCGGGTGCGCGATCGCGAGGTCACGTTCCGCACGCGGGCCGGCGAGGACCGCCAGCTCCTGGTCAACTCGGAGGTCATCACCTTCGAGGGCGAGCCCGCGGTGCTGAGCGTCTCGCTCGACATCACCGAGCGGAAGCTCTACGAGGAGTCGCTCCGCGCCGAGAACCAGGCCAAGGACGAGTTCCTGGCCATGCTCGGCCACGAGCTGCGCAACCCGCTCGGCACGCTGACCAACGCGGTGGCGGTGCTCGAGCGCCTGGCGGGCGACGAGACCATGCGCCACGTGGTCGCGATCATCGGGCGCCAGACCGGGCATCTCGGGCGGCTCGTGGACGATCTGCTCGACGTCGCCCGCGCGACCTCGGGCAAGATCGAGCTGCAGCGCGGGCCGGTGGAGCTGCGCGCCCTCGCGGGCCGCTGTCTCGATGCCCTCGCCCAGGCCGGACGGACCGGACGGCACACGGTGGTCGTCGAGGGCTCGCCGGTATACGTGAACGGCGACACGGCGCGGCTCGAGCAGGTGCTGAACAACCTGATGGACAACGCGCTCAAGTACACCCCGGGCTCGGGACGCGTGACCGTCACCACCGAGCGGGCCGGCGAGACCGCGGTGCTGCGAGTGCGCGACACCGGCCAGGGAATCCGCACCGACCTGCTCGCGCGGGTCTTCGATCTCTTCGTGCAGGAGCCGCAGAGCCTCGATCGCTCGCGCGGCGGCCTGGGGCTCGGCCTGGCCCTCGTCAAGCGCCTGGTGGAGCTGCACGGCGGATCGGTCGCGGTGTGGAGCGCGGGACCGGGCCAGGGGAGCGAGTTCACGGTGCGGCTGCCCGCGATTCCGGCGCCGCTCGCCGCGGGGGGCGAGAGCGGCGGCGACACGCGGCCCGCCGCGGCGCGGAGCCGGCGCGTCCTGGTCGTGGAGGACAGCGCGGACGCGCGCCAGAGCCTGCGCCTGCTGCTGGAGATGGCGGGCCACGAGGTGGAGGCGTGTGAGGATGGCCCGAGCGGGCTCGCCCGGCTGCGCGCCTTCCGGCCGGACGTGGCCCTGATCGACCTGGGCCTGCCCGGCATGGACGGCTACACGGTGGCGCGCGAGGCACGCGGGCGGCCGGAGACGCGCGCGATCCGCCTCGTGGCGGTGACCGGCTATGGGCAGGCCGAGGACCGCCGGCGGGCGCTCGCGGCCGGGTTCGACCTGCACGTGACCAAGCCGGTGGACGCCTCGATGCTCGACGACGTGCTGGGTCCCGCTACGTCCTGATCGCGGTTCGCGCGGCCACCGGTTCGAGGCCGTGGACCGTCTGCAGATGGTCGCGGGTCTCCACCAGGGTCGTCCCCACGTAGCTCGCTCCCGCCGCCTCCAGACGCCGCCGCTCGGCCTCGTCCTCCTCGCGCAGGCCCCAGCGCCCCACGATGATCCGGAGATCCGGGAAGCGTGCGCGGAGCCGCTTGCTCAGGTACCGCGTGCGGGCCGCGAGGCCGCTGGCGGGGAGCGAGCCCAGGCAGACCACCGCCGGCCGGGTGCGCTCCACGAGGGCGGTGACCTCGGAGGCCAGAAGCTGGGGCGAGGTCATCTCGATGGTCCAGCGCGCGGGATCCATGAGATGCCCGAGCATGATCAGCCCGAGCTCGTCGGCCTCGTCCCGCACCGGACTGGCCAGCACGAGGATCTTCCGGTCGGACGCGGACGCCTCGGACGGGCCGGCGCCGGCCTCGGCGTCGGCGGCGCGTCGCTCGGTATCGCGTTTCGCGTGGAGGGTGTGCACGATCTCGCGAGTCGCGCCCCACACGTGGCGCTCGTCGTCCTCCGAGAGCTGCTCGTGGCGGCGGTCGCGCCGGGCCCGGGCGAGCGCGGGCAGGATGACCTCGTCGTACACCGCCTCGAGCGGGTGGCCGGCCGCGTACTCGGTCGCGATGCGCGCGGCCTCCGCCTCGTCCTCGGCGAGCAGCCGCTGGTAGTAGGCGAAGGGCGGCGCGATCGGGGGCACGTCGGCCATCAGGATGCCGATGAACTCCATCCCGGGCACGTGCTTGGCGAAGACGACCAGGCACACCGTGAGGGGCGTGGCGAGGAGCAGGCCCACCGGGCCCCAGAGCCAGGCCCAGAAGGCGACCGAGCAGAGCAGGGCCACCTGCGAGACGCCCGCGCTCTGGCCGTAGAGCAGCGGCTCGAGCGCCATGCTGCAGAGTGCCTCGAGCAGCACGAACAGGCCGGCCACGAGGAGCGGCTGATGCCAGGTCGGGAAGGCGGCGAGCGCGAACACGCCCAGGAGCAGCGCGGCCAGCCAGACGCCCACGTACGGGATGAAGCGCAGCACCGCGGCCAGGAAGCCCCAGAGCAGGGCATAGGGCATGCCGAGCAGCAGCAGGCCGATCGTGATGCCCATGCCGAAGCTCGCGTTGATGATCGACTGCATGAGCAGGTACCGGCTGATGCGCTGCCCCGCCTCGTCCAGGGCGCGAGTGGTCGTGGCGAGCCGTCCGTAGCCGCCGAGACGGATGAGCCGGTTCCGGAGGTCCTCCCGCTCGACGAGCATGAAGATCACGAGGACGAGTACCGTCGCCGCCCCGCCTAGCCCCTCGATCAGGGTGGGTAGCTGCCACAATCCGGTCGGTTCCGCGCGGACCACGACCGGGGTCGGTGCGGCGCGCGGGCGGGGCGCGGTGGTCTCCTTCTGCAGCTCCTTGGCGACCTCGGTGACCGCGCTCTGCGCCTTCTCGATCGTGCCACCCCGCCCGAGGCGGCGAACGTGCGCGATCTTGGCGATCAGGTTGTCGCGATAGCCCGGGATGCCGGTGGACAGCAGCCGCAGCTCGGCGGTGATCGCCCACGCCACTCCGCCGAGCGCGGCGAAGAGCAGCGTCACCGCCAGCCCGACCGAGAGCGCGCGGGGAAGCCCGACGCGCAGGAGTAGCCCGACCACCGGCTGGAGCATGAACGCGATCAGGATCGCGAGCGCGATGGGGATCAGCACGCCGCGCGCGAGGTAGAGCGCGGCGACGCCCGCGATCAGGGCGGCCACCACCACCAGGGGCTTGACCGAGCGCGCGGCATTCGCCACGTCCGGGTGGAGAGCAAGCGATGTGCCACGCGGCGCGCCGGGCAAGTGACCGGAATCCGGGAAGGGGCGGACGGCTCCGGTAGTTTCTTCGCAGTAAGTCCGACGCGGGGGTGGCCGGCCCGTTCTCGCCGGGGCCGTCTAGGCCCCGCAGCTAGGCGTGATCGTGGTGGTGCCCGCGCTCGTAGTGGGCGCGGAGGAGATCCTGGCCGAAGTCGCGCCGGGGATCGTGCCAGACCGAGTGGATGTGATTGGCATTGTTCTGGGTGTTGTCGTACTCGATGAGCAGCGTCGGGCCGTGCAGCCGGTAGTAGTGCGCGCGGCCTGGCTCGAGCGGGCCGGCCCAGGCGAAGTGCACGCGCTCGGAGCCGGCCTCGGTCATGCGCCGCAGCTCCTGCTCGGCCAGCTCGCTGCGCATGTTGTGCGCGTACTCCTCGATGAGCTTCGCGGCCAGGCGAAGCTGATCGCCGGTCATGTCCGCGAGCGGCAGGCCCGCCGGGGTGGCCAGGCTGTCGGCGCGGCCGGGCCCGGTGACGATGTCGCCGAGCGACTCGGCCGCGATGACGGTGCGGGCCCGCTGGGCCGCGGTCAGGCTCTGGGCGAGCGCGCGGCCGAGGTCCTGCTCGGCCGCGAGGGCGCGCTGGCCCTTCTTCGGCCCCGACGGCACCTCGGCGGGGTTCGCGCCCATGAAGGCGGGGGTCATCGCGACCGGCTGCCCGGGCACCAGCGTGAAGTTGAGCGACAGATGATGGCCCTCGACGCGCCAGCCCCAGGGCGCGGAGACGCCGGGGTTGCCGAAGACCGTGAAGGCGTAGTTCTCGGGATCGCGCGCCAGGCCGAAGCTCTCGATACGGCGCAGGACCTCCTCGAGCTGGATGATGTTCGCGGCCTTGCCGTACCCCACCGCGCTCAGGCTCGCCTTCATCAGCTCGTGCGCCGCCGCGCGGGCGGGCGCGGGCATGGCCTTGAAGGGCACGCCCTCGCGGCCGCGCGGCACGTAGTGCCAGTTGAGCCGCTCGCGATCGCCGAGGGCGAACACCGCGCGCTTGCGCGTCTCCGCGGGCAGGGCGCCCAGGAAGGCGAGCGCGGCGCCCGCCATCGCGGCCCGCGCCGCGTCGCCCACCTGGGCGAGCGACGGACGGGGCAGCGCGACGGCGGCCGCGCTCGCCGCCAGCCCGTGAAGCAGCCCGCGGCGCGTCAGGCGGGGCATGCGATCAGGAGTACTTGACGGTGCATCCGTAGGCGCGCGTGACCGGCGTCTTCACCGGCTGGCCGGCCGCGACCGCGTCGAGCGCGGCCCGCACGTAGTTGTTGGCGCCCGGCACGTCCGCGCGGCGGGACGTCGGCCGGTCGTCGATGGCCCCGGCGTAGACGAGCGTGCCCGTCTTGTCCACCACGTACATGTGCGGGGTGTTGGTGGCGCCGTACAGCTTGCCGGCCACGCCCTTGGTGTCGAGCAGGACCGCGGTGGGCGCCGCCTTGCGCGACGTCGTCAGCTCGTCGGCCTGGGGCGGCGTCACGTAGCCCTGGGTGCCCTCCACCGAGGAGATCACGGTCAGCCACACCACGCCCTGGCCGGTGGCCTCGCGCTGCAGGCTCTGCATGTTGCCGCTGTCGTAGTGCTTCCGCACGTAGGGACAATCGTGGTTCGTCCACTCGAGCACCACGACCTTGCCGTTGTAGGAGCCCAGGCTCACCGGCGAGCCGTTGGTCGCGTTGGCCGTGAAGCCGGGGGCAGCCTCGCCGACCTTCGCGACGGCGGCCCACGCCGGGCGCGTCGAGAGGAGCGAGGAGGCGGTCCCGGCCAGGACGAGCCCGGTGCCGGTGCGGGCGAGGAAGCGGCGACGGCCGATCAGTTCAGCGCTCATAGGGTCTCCTTGTCGAATGCCTCGATGATGCTGCCTTCACTCAGGATCTGCGGGAGTAGCCGGGGCTCGGGCGCGGTCGCGCGCCCGGCGCGGGCGGGATAGACGACGTACAGGGGGACACCGCTCCGGCCGAACGAGCCCAGGATCGAGGCGATCTCTCCGCTGCGGCTGGTCCAGTCGGCCTTGAGGTACACCACACCGTGACGCGCGAAGACCTCGGTCACCGCGGGCCCCCGCAGGGCCACGCGCTCGTTCACGAGGCACGTGATGCACCACGCGGCGGTGAAGTTGACGAACACCGGCTTGCCCTGCGCGCGCAGCTCGGCGAGCCGGGCCGGGGAGAAGGGCTCCCACGCCGCTCCCGCCGGCGCGCCAGGTGTGGTCGCCGGCGGGTTGGCCGCGGCGAGCGGCGCGAGGGCGATTGCCACCGCGGCGCTGGCCAGCGCGAAGCCGGTGGCGACCCGACGCCGGCGCGGGGCGGCGCCGTGGGCGACGCGGTGGAGCCACGCACCGAAGGCGATGAGCAGCAGGCCCACCAGCACGAGGGCCACGCCGTCGGGCCCGGCCTGGCGACTCACCACCCACACGAGCCACGCGACCGACGCATAGAGCGGGAACGCGAGGGCCTCGGAGAGCCGCGCCATCCACGGGCCCGGGCGGGGCAGGAGCCGCCGCCAGGCCGGCACCAGGCTCAGCGTGAGGAAGGGCAGGGCCAGGCCGAGGCCCAGCGCCTCGAACACGACGAGCGCGGCCGCGGGCGGCTGGGTCAGCGCAAAACCCATCGCCGCCCCCATGAAGGGCGCCGTGCACGGGGTGGCGGCCACGGT
>DATFUK010000409.1:0-10113 GCA_035260865.1 Candidatus Methylomirabilota bacterium
CGGGGAACGTGGTCCAGCGCCAGTCGATGCCGGCTTCCATGGCCTCGCCCGCGATGTCCTCGGCGCGCTCCAGGTTGCGGATGACCAGGTGCCGGTCTGCCTTGGCGCACGGCGCGAGCGTGAAGCCGCAGTTGCCCATGACCACACTGGTGATGCCGTGCCAGCACGACGACGTCCCGAGCGGGTCCCAGAAGATCTGGGCGTCCATGTGGGTGTGCCCGTCCACGAACCCCGGCGCGACGACCCTGCCCTCCGCGTCGATGACCTCACGGGCCCCCTCGCGGAGCCGACCGATGGCGACGATCTTGCCCGCCTTCACGCCCACGTCTCCGCGGTATCGCGGCAGGCCGGATCCGTCCACCACCCATCCGTTCTTGATCAGCAGGTCATAGGCCATCGCGCTGCTCCTCTCCGCCCCACCCCGGGGGTCCTTCTGAGAAACGGTCCAATGGTATCGCACTCGTTCCCGGTGCTCAATGATCCCAGTACTTGCGGTTCATTCGATCACCTGGTCCGCCCGCATCAGCAGGGAATGCGGGAAGTCGGTCAGCAGCGGCATCCTAGCCACCGGGATGAGGGAGCGTCAAGGGCGACCGCCTGGCCTACCCGACGGCCTCCTGATACCCTACCTGCCGGCCCGCCACCAGACGGGGCCGACGGCCTGGGCTGGCCGCGGGAGGGTATATGGACCTGGGGATCTTCGACCACCTGGACCGTCGCGACGTGCCGGTCGCGGATTTCTACGAGCACCGGCTGCGGCTGCTCGAGAAGTACGACGCGGCCGGGTTCTACTCCTACCATCTGGCCGAGCACCACGCGACCCCGCTGGGCCTGGCGCCCATGCCCGGCATCTTCCTCGCCGCGGCCACCCAGCGCACCCGGCGCATCCGCCTGGGGCCCTGCGTCTACTGCCTGCCGCTCTACAATCCGCTGCGCCTGATCGAGGAAGTCTGCATGCTCGATCACCTCTCGCGCGGCCGCTTCGACTTCGGGGTGGGCCGGGGCATCGTCCCCTACGAGATGGCCTTCTTCGATCTGCATCACCTCGAGACCGAGGACATCTACCGGGAGACACTCGAGGTCGTCCTGCAGGGCTTGACCAGCGACGTGCTCGAGCATCGCGGGCCGAAGTACACCTTTCGAAAGGTCCCGATGATCCTGAAGCCGCTCCAGACACCCCACCCGCCGCTCTGGTACGGGCTCGGCCACGCGGCCGGCGCCGAGTGGGCCGCCACCAACCGGGTCAACGTGATCACCAACCTGGGGGCCGAGGGATCGGCGCCGCTCTTCGCGCGCTACCGCGAGGTGTGGCAGCGCAAGCACGGGGATGCCGCGACGCCCAAGCTCGGCATGGGCCGCCACGTGGTGGTGGCCCCCACCGAGGACGCGGCGATGGCGCTCGGCCGCGCCAGCTACGCGGTCTGGTACGCCAACCTCACCAAGCTCTGGCGCGACTTCGGCGCGGTCCCGTTCCGCTTCGCGCCCGACTTCGACGAGGCGCGCCGTCGCGGCGTGGCCATCGCGGGCACTCCCGCCCAGGTGCGCGCGGAGTTCGAGCGGCAGGTGGCGGCGAGCGCCTGTACCTACATGACCTGCCGCCTGATGTTCGGCGAGATGACCGAGGCGGAGGCGGCGGCCAACGTGGACCTGTTCGTCTCCAGTGTCATGCCGCACGTCACCGCGCTGACCGTGCCGGCCTGACGCCATGAAGCTCAAAGGGCGCACCGCGTTCGTCACCGGGGCCAGCCGCAACATCGGACGCGCCATCGCGCTGGCCTTCGCGGCGGAGGGCGCGGATCTCATCCTGAACACCCGCGCCAACCGCGACGAGCTGGAGGCGGTCGCCGAGGAGTGCCGAAAGCACGGGGTGCGCGTGGCGTCCGTGCTCGGCGACATCGGCGATGCCGACGCGGTCGAGACCATGGTCAGGAACGGCCTCGCGGTGCTGGGCGCGATCGACGTGCTCGTGTGCAACGCGGCCATCCGCCCGCACAAGTCGGTCACCGAGACCTCCCTCGAGGACTGGCACCGGGTGTTCGCGGTGAACCTGCACTCCGCCTTCTATCTGGCGCGCGCGGTGGTGCCGGGCATGAAGGAGCGCGGGCGGGGGAGCATCATCGCGCTCGGCGGGCAGTCGAGCATCACCGGACGGCCGGGCACCGCCGCGGTCACCGCGGCCAAGACCGGCCTGCTGGGCCTCGTGCGCGCGCTGGCCGCGGAGCTGGGCCCGTCGGGCATCCGGGTCAACATGGTGGTGCCGGGGACCATCGACACCGAGCGGCGTTACGCCGAGTGGTACCCTGAATTCCGCCAGGCGCCGCCGGGCGGCCCGGAGCAGCTCAAGCGCATCCCGCTCGGCCGGCTGGGCCGTCCGGAGGACATCGCGGAGGCGTGCCTGTTCCTGGCCTCCGACGCCTCCGCGTACGTCACGGGCGACACGATCCGGGTCATGGGCGGCAGCGTGATCGGATAAGAGAGAGAGGAGAACAACGTGGCCGCACAGGCGATGGTGCTCGAGTTCGGGATGGGCGTGGACGTGCACGGGGACGAGGGGACGAAGGCGGCGTGCCGCGCGGTGTCGGACGCGATCCGGCACTCGAGCCTGCCGCTCTTCACCGAGGTGCGCGCCAAGGGCGGGCGCATGCTGGTGGACGTCACGGTCGGCGTGCCCGATCCGGGCAAGATCGACGTGGAGCGCGTCAAGAAGGAGCTGCCCCACGGCGAGGTGACGGTGCGCCCGGTGCAGGGCGGCCTGCGCGTGCCCAACGCCGACACCATCATCGCGTGCGCCGCGATCACGGTGAGCGTGGAGTACCCCGGGCGATGAGCGCCCGGGAACCGGGCGCATCCCCGTGGGAGGTCGCGTCATGAGCGCCCGGGAACCGGGCGCATCCCCGTGGGAGGTCGCGTCATGACCGGTATCGGCCTCAAGCGGCTGCAGCACCTCGTGCTCTGGGTGTCCGACGTGGACCGCAGCGTGCGCTTCTACTGCGACGTCCTCGGCTTCGAGGTGAAGACGCGCTATCCGAACGCGGCGTTCCTCCGCATCGCGGGTAGCGCCGAGGACCACCACCTGGGCCTCTTCGCCCAGCCCGGCGTCCACGGACCCGACGAGGGCGCGGTGCGCATGTACCACTCGGCGTGGGAAGTGGGCGAGCTGACCGACCTGGTGCGCGCCCGGCGGCGCCTCATCGAGGCGCGCTCGCTGGTGGGCTCCTCCGACCACGGGGTGAGCCTGTCACTCTACGCGAAGGATCCCGACGGCCTCGAGTTCGAGGTGTTCTGGACGGTGCCGGGCGGCCGCTCGGTGGGCACCCGCGCGCTCGACCTGGAGGGAGAGCTGGCCCGGCGCGGCATCCCGATGCCCCAGGAGATCGACGTCGCCCCGTCCACATGACGTGTAGCGGCTGCGGCTTCGAGGCGCCCGCCGACTTCGCGTTCTGCCCGAAGTGCGGAGCCCGGCTCGCGGCCGCCGCGGCGCCGTCGCCCGTCCCGTCGCCCACCCCGCCCGCCGCCCCCGAGAGCGATCGCCGGCCGGTCACCGTGCTCTTCGCGGACCTGGCCGGGTTCACCGCGCTCAGCGAAGGGCTCGATCCCGAGGACGTGCGCGCGATCCAGAGCGATCTGTTCCGCGAGATGTCCGCGTCGATCGACCGTTACGAGGGCTTCGTCGAGAAGTTCGTGGGCGACGCGGTCATGGCGGTGTTCGGCGCCCCGCGCGCGCACGAGGACGATCCCGAGCGCGGCCTGCGCGCCGCCCTCCTGATGCGCGAGCGGATGGACGCGCTCAACCAGCGGTGGGAGCGCCGGGTGGGCCGGCCGCTCGCGCTGCACATCGGGGTCAACACCGGGCCGGTGGTGGCGGGCCGGATCGGCGGGAGCGCGGACGCGGCCTACGCGGTGACCGGCGACACCGTCAACACCGCCTCGCGCCTGCAGAGCGCGGCGCCCCCGGGCGAGATCTTCATCAGCGCCACGACGTACCAGCTCACGCAGCACGCCTTCGCGTTCGCCCCGGGCGAGGAGATCCGGGTGAAGGGCAAGAGCGAGGCGGTCGCGGTCCATCGCCTCCTCGGCCCGCTCGCCGCGCCGCGCTCGGCCCGTGGCCTCGAGGGCCTCGGCCTGGCCGCGCCCCTCGTGGGCCGTGAGCGCGAGCTGCGGCGGATGGACGCGGCGTTCGAGGAGACGCGCGCGGGACGGGCCCAGGTGCTGAGCCTGATCGGCGAGCCCGGCGCCGGGAAGTCACGGCTGCAGCGGGAGTTCTTCGCGCGCCTCGAGGCAGACGGTCGCCTCGAGGGCATCACGGTCCGGCGCGCGGGCTGCTCGGCGATGGGCGAGCAGACCTACGGGGCGGCGGCCGCGCTCCTGCGCGACGCCTACGGGGTGGAGCACGGCGCCTCCGTGGAGGTCGCGCGGAGCAAGCTCGCGGCCGGCCTGGAGACGCTCGGGGTCGGCGCGGAGGATCGGGCCGCGATGGTGGCCGCGCTCGCCCGGGTGCTCGGGCTCGAGCGCGACGACGCGCGCGTGCGCCACCTGGAGCCCGAGCAGCTCAAGCGTCAGATCTTCATGGCGACCCGCGCCCTGGTGGAGCGGCGCCTCGCCACCGGTCCGCTGGTGCTGGTCGTGGAGGATCTGCACTGGGCCGACGCCGCCTCCATCGAGCTGCTGGGCGCGGTCGCGGACGGTCTCGCCGATCGCCCGCTCCTGCTCCTCCTGATGTATCGGCCGACGCTCGAGCCGGACTCGCTGGGCACCAGCCGGGCCCCGCACACCGCGATCGAGGTCATGCCCCTGTCGCGGGCGGACAGCGAGGATCTCCTGGCCGCCTGGTTCGGGGACGCGGCGCGGCTCTTCCCGGAGCAGCTGCGGAACCTGATCCTGGAGCGGGCCGGCGGCAACCCGCTGTACCTCGAGGAGGTCGTGCGCGCGCTCGTCGCGGCGGGCGTGCTGGTCCGCGACGGCTCGACGTGGCGCTGCGCCGAGGAGGCGGGGGCCGCGCAGGTGCCGTCCACGCTGCACGGGCTGATGCTCGCGCACCTGGACCGGCTCGACCCCACCGAGCGCCGGGTCATCCAGGAGGCGGCGGTGATCGGCCCTCGCTTCGAGGTGTCGCTGCTCCAGACGGCCTCGGCCGAGCCCGCCGGGGTCGACGCGGCCCTCGACGCGCTCGTGCGCGCCGACCTGCTCACCCCGGGACCGGATCATCGGTTCCGCCACGGGCTCCTCCAGGAGATCGTGTACCAGAACATCCTCGTGGCGCGGCGAACCGAGATGCACACCCGGGTGGCTACGGTCCTCGAGGCCGAGAGCGCGGGCGCCCCGGAGAGCCTCGAGCGGCTGGAGACCCTCGGTCATCACTGGTCTCTCGGCGCCGACAAGCGACGCGGTGCGCGCTACCTGATGGCCGCCGGCGACTGGGCGCGCGGGGTGTACGCCAACGCGGACGCGATCGGGCACTACCGGCGGGTGCTCGACGCGCTCGAGCACGGCGACGACGTCGAGACCGAGCGGCTGCTGGCCCGGGAGCGCATGGCCGATCTGCTCGGCCCGACCGGTCGGCGGGCCGCCGCGCTCGGCGAATACGAGATCGTCGAGGCCGGGTGTCGCGCGGCGGCGGACGCGCCGGCGCAGGCGCGGATCCTGCGCAAGATGGGGGGCCTGCACTGGGACGCGGGCGCGCGGGCTCGGGCGCTCCAGTGCTTCGAGACCGGCCTCGCCCTGCTCGGCGCCGACCGCGAGCACATCGAGGGGGCGCACCTCTACCAGGAGATGGGGCGGCTGGCCTTTCGCAGCGGCGAGAGCCAGCGAGCCGTCGAGTGGGCGGAGCAGGCCCGGCTTCACGCCGAGCGTCTCGCCGCGGATCCCGCGCTCGGCGCGGCCGGGCGCGTGGAAGCGGCGACCGCCGCCGCGCAGAGCCACAACACGCTCGGGGTGGCCCTGGCCCGTCTGGGCCGGCTGGAGGAGGCGGTCGACCACATCGAGCGCAGCGTGGCCCTCGCCCGCGAGAACGAGCTGCTGCAGGCGGCCTGTCGCGGGCTCGCCAACCTGAGCGTGCTCTACAGCACGCTCGATCCGGCGCGGGCGATCGAGACCTGCGCGGCCGGCCTCGAGATGGCCAAGAAGATCGGCGACCTGGGCTTCCAGTCGCGCCTCTACGCGAATCTCGCGGTCGCCTACTGCGCGCTCACCAACCGCTGCGACGAGCAGGGCGTCGGTGCCGCGAATGCCGCGATCGACCTCGACCGGCGCCTCGGGCAGCTCGATCACCTGGCGGTGCCCCTCATCGTGCTCGGGCAGATCTACCAGTGTCACGGCGATCCGACCCGCGCGATCGCGCACTACCAGGAAGCGCTCGCGCTCGCCGAGGCCGCCGACGAGCCCCAGCTGCTGTTTCCCTGCTACGATGGCCTCGCCACCGTACACCTGGACCTGGGCGACGAGGCCCGGGCGGAAGAGTTCCTGCTGAAAGCCCAGGCGATCTGCGAGCGGGCCGGGCTCGAGCCCGACGCGCTCGTGGTGCTGCCGTTCCTGGATTGACCCGAACACGACTCGAACAGAAAGGCATTTGGCTCATGGCGTCCACGCCCCTCGGTCCCGGTGATTCCGCTCCCCCCTTCGCGCTGCCCGCGGTCAATCGGGAGGGCCAGATCGCGCTCGACGACTATCGCGGGCGCAGCCCGGTCCTGGTCGGCCTGTTCCGCGGCCTGCACTGCCCCTTCTGCCGGCGCCAGATCGTCCAGCTCGGCACCACCCAGGACAAGCTCAAGGCGATGGGCGTGGAGACGATGGCGGTGGTGAATACTCCGCTGACGCGCGCGCGGCTCTACTTCAACTACCGCCCCGCGCGCGTGCTCCTCGCCGCCGACCCGGAGGCGGCGACGCATCGAGCGTTCGGGGTGCCGGCCGGGGTGCTCGTCGAGGACGAGTCGAAGGCCTCGTGGCCGCAGGGGACGGTCACCATGGGTCAGCTGCAGGGAGCACTGATCAATCCCACCGGAGAGCTACCGGCACCGGAGAACCCCTTCGTGGCGATGGACATCCTGAACAAGAGGGAGGGGTTCGAGCCGACCGAGGTCGACCAGCAGATCGTGGCCGCGCACGGCCTGCAGCTGACCGGGCACTTTCTGATCGACCGGAGGGGGATCGTCCGGTGGCGGCAGATCGAGGCCGCGGCGCGGATCGAGGATCTCTCCAAGTTTCCGAGTGACGAGGAGATCCTGGCCGCGGCCCGCGCGCTCTAGGCCCGTCCCGCCTCGTCCTGGCCGGGCTCTGGCCGGATTCGTCATTTCGTTGTCATTGCGGCCAGACGACTCCGCGGGCATGCTCTGGGCATGCGACAGGTCAGCCCGCGCCGGCCGTTGCCGGTCTGGATCCTGATGTTCCCGGACGCGCAGGTCCTCGACGTCACCGGCCCCCTCGAGGTGTTCGCGCTCGCGAACCGGCTCTCGCCCGGCCGGGCTCCCCGCTACGAGATCTCGGTGCTGGCGCCGGAGGCCGGCGCGGTCTCGACGTCGGGCGGGCTGTCCCTGCTGGCCAGCCGCGGCATCCGACAGGCCACCGGGCCGGTGGACACGCTGCTGGTCGCGGGGGGCGAGGGCACGCGGGCCGCCATGCGGAACGCGCGGCTGGTGGCGTGGATCCGCCGGACCGCGCTGCGGACCCGGCGCGTGACCTCGGTCTGCAGCGGCGCGTTCCTCCTGGGCGAGGCCGGGCTGCTCGACGGCCGCCGCGCCACCACTCACTGGGCGGTGTGCGACGCGCTCCAGCGGCGGTACCCGAAGGCCCGTGTGGAGCGCGACCCGATCTTCGTCCGCGACGGCAAGGTCTCCACCTCCGCCGGCGTCACCGCGGGCATGGACCTGGCGCTCGAGCTGGTGGAGGAGGACGGCGGGCGCGACCTGGCCCTCTCGGTGGCTCGCTGGCTCGTGATGTTCCTGCGCCGCCCGGGCGGCCAGTCGCAGTTCAGCGTGCAGCTCTCCGCGCAGGTGGCCGAGCGGCGGGGTCTGCGCGAGCTGCAGACGTGGATCGCCGATCACCTGGGCGACGATCTCTCGGTGCCCGCCCTCGCCCGGCGCGCGGGCATGAGTCCGCGCAACTTCGCGCGCGCCTTCCGCCGGGAGATCGGCACGACGCCCGCGGCCTACGTGGAGGCGCAGCGGATCGAGGGCGCGCGCCGGCTGCTCGAGACCGCCGAGGCCAGCGTCGCCGAGGTCGCGGCCGCGTGCGGCTTCGGGCGCGTCGAGACCATGCACCGCGCGTTCCGTCGCGGGGTCCGGGTCACCCCGGGTCAGTATCGCCGCCACTTCCGCGCCGTCTCGTGACGGCCGCATTCACAGGAGACAGGACCATGGACATCGCCATCCCGCTCTTCGAGGGCATCACCGCGCTCGACGCCATCGGCCCCTACGAGGTCCTCTCGCGCCTGCCCGGCGCCCGGGTGCGGTTCGTCGCGGTAACGCCCGGCCCATATCGCACGGACAATCGCCAGCTCACCCTGATCGCCGACGAGCCGCTCGCCGCGGTGCCGAGGCCGGAGGTGCTGATGGTGCCGGGGGGCTTCGGCACCCGCGCGCTCGAGAGCCCGAACCCGCTGCTGGACTGGATCCGCGCCGCGCACGAGACGAGCCAGTGGACGACCTCGGTGTGCACCGGCTCGATGCTGCTGGCCGCGGCCGGCCTCCTCAAGGGCCTGGAGGCCACCACCCACTGGATGTCGCTCGACCGCCTGCCCGCCTACGGCGCGAGGCCGACGCTCAGGCGCGTGGTGGAGCAGGGGAAGATCATCACCGCGGCGGGGGTGTCCTCGGGCATCGACATGGCGCTGACGCTCGCCGCCCGTATCGCGGGGGACGACGTGGCCCAGGCCATCCAGCTCGGCATCGAGTACGATCCGCAGCCGCCGTTCCGGTCGGGCTCGCCCGAGACCGCGCCCGCGCACATCGTGGAGGGCCTGCGCGCCCGGATGCGGGCCCGCATGGAGCGGGACGAGGCCGCGCTCCGCTCGGCCTGAGCCGGCGCAGAGCGCGGCCGTCCGTCCGCGCGCTCAGGCCTGGTCGAACAGCTTGAGCGCGAGCGCGCCGTGCGTCGTCGCGGCGCCGGCCCGCAGGGCGGCGGCGAGCAGCGCGGACTCGACGACTTCCTCCCGCGTGGCGCCCGCCTTCTTCGCGTTCCGGGTGTGCACGTCGAGGCAGTACGGGCACTGGGTCGTGCACGCCACCGCGAGCGCGATCAGCTCCCGGTACTTGCGCGGGATCTTCCCGTCGTCGCGCCCGACGATGGAATCCAACTCGACGAAGCCCTTGAACTCCGCGGGGGCGAGCTTCTTGAACTCGCCGAGCAACTTGAGATCTGCCGGATCGTGATAATGACTCATGGGGCTCCTTTCGGTGATGGGCGTCTTCGCTACGGTATACTCCTCCCCGTGATGCAGTTCCAGTCCTCCGCCAAGGCCCGCTGACCGATCGCGATGGAGCGCCGCCGCCTCGGCAAGACCGACATGGACGTCACCGTCCTCGGCTTCGGCGGCTCCGAGATCGGCTACGAGCGGGCGGGCGCGCGCACCGTCGCGCGGCTGCTCGGCACCGCGCTCGACGCCGGCCTCAACGTGATCGACACCGCCGAGTGCTACGAGGACAGCGAGACCCTGATCGGCTCCGCCCTCGGGGCCCGCCGGACCGAGATCTACCTGCTGACCAAGTGCGGCCACCCGCGCGGCTACGGCCGGGGAGACTGGCGTGCGGCCTCACTGCTCTCGAGCATCGAGCGGAGCCTGAAGCGCCTGCGCACCGATCGGCTCGATCTGATCCAGCTGCACAGCTGCGAGCAGTCCGACCTCCGGAAGGGCGACGCCATCGGCGCGCTGGAGCGCGCGCGAGAGCGCGGCCTCACGCGCTACATCGGCTACAGCGGCGACGGGGAGGCGGCGCGCTTCGCGGTGGAGAGCGGGCGCTTCGACACGCTCCAGACCTCGGTGAGCATCCCGGACCAGGACTGCTTCGAGCTGACCCTGCCGCTGGCCGTGAAGCGGGGGATGGGTGTGATCGCCAAGCGGCCGATCGCGAACGCGGCGTGGCGGTACGCGCGCCGTCCCGCCGAGCCCTACTATCAACCGTA
>DATFUK010000410.1:0-10018 GCA_035260865.1 Candidatus Methylomirabilota bacterium
GTACTCCTTCAGGAACTCCTTGACGCCGGCGATCCCGAGGAACGTCGGCTCCGGCGCCCAGAAGTCGTAGTTCACGACCCCGTTGAGCATCGGCCCCATGCTCGTCATGATGCTCGTGAACATCAGGCCCACCATCCCGCCGCCGAAGAGCTTGGGCTGGAGCCCCACCTCGTGGGCCGCGCGGAGCATCCCGACCGAGTCGGGCGGGTAGGAGGCCACGAACACGATGTCGGGGTTGGTGGCCTTGATCGCCCGGACGATCGGGGTGTAGTCGGTGGTGCTCGGCGGATAGGTCTTGTCGTAGACGGTCTTGAAGCCGAACTTCTTGATCAGCTCGCGCGCCCCCACGAGGGCGTTCTGCGGGTACTCCGCGTCGGCGCCCACGATCGCGACGGTCTGCGGCTTGGGATTCTGCCGGGCGGCCAGCTCGAAGAACCCGAGCGCGGTGCTCGTCTCCGGCTCGGGGCCGTTCGGAGAGATCTGGAAGTAGTTCGGGTACTTGTACTTCTCGTTGTTGGCCAGCCCGAAGATCCCCATGATCAGGAGCTTGCGCTCCATGGCGATCGGCATGAGCGGCGCGATGAGGTTGGTGCCGTAGCCGGAGGTGACGAGGTCCACCTTGTCCACGTCGAGCAGCTTGGAGTAGATGCCGGGCACGGTGGCCGGATTGGTCTGGTCGTCGTAGAAGACCAGCTCCACCGGCCGGCCCAGGAGGCCGCCCTTCTTGTTGATGTCGTCCTTCCAGATCTGCAGCGCCAGCAAGGCCGGCTTGCCGTTCGCGGAGAGCCCGCCGGTCAGGGCCATGCCGAAGCCGATCTTGATCGGGTCGGCCGCCCGGGCCACGAAGGTGCCCGCACCCGCGAGCACGATGGCACCGACGACGGCTCCGGTCAGGATCCAGGTCAGGATCGACTGCTTGAAGGGCTGCTTCATTGCACCCTCTCTCTCTCTGCGCGCCTCCCGCGGGAGCGCGCCGGTCGGTTGGAGGGCCCAAGACTGCGCCCGCCGCATCGGGGTTGTCAAGATGGCGCGAGGCCGCGTAGACTCGGTTGCGTTCGCGGCGCGCCCCGGCAGCTTTCCGAAGGCCAACGAAGGCACCACGGAAGGAGCGGCACCGATGCCCCACACCCCCGCACCCTCGTCTCGCGTCTCCCGTCGTCGCTTCCTGGCCGGCACCGGCGCCGCCATCGGCGCGGCCACCCTCGGGCGCGCGCCCGCGGTCATCGGGCAGCAGGTGCGCGAGCTCCAGGTCTGGCACACCGAGGTCGAGCCGCAGACCGTCAAGGTCATCCAGGACACGAGCATCGCGGAGTTCGAGCGGAAGTTCCCGGGCTTCAAGGTGCGCCAGCAGGCGCTCGGCTGGGGCGACCTCAACACCAAGCTCCTCGCCTCGCTGTCCGCGGGCAGCCCGCCCGACCTCACGCACCTCAACCCGTTCATGACCGCCTCCCTCTACACCAAGAACCTGCTGCGCCCGATGGACGAGCTGATCCGCTCGATCGGCGAGAGCGACATCCACGAGGCGACCCGGAAGCTGCAGTACTTCGACGGCAAGTACTACGGGGTCACCCACGCGATGGGGGCGACCTACTTCTGCGAGCGCCGCGACCTGCGGGTGAAGAAGGGCCTCAAGGTGCCGGAGACGTACGACGACATGCTGAAGCTCTGCGCCGCCCTCACCGAGGACGGCCGCCAGGCCTTCCAGATGCCGGGCGAGAAGCTCTACATGGGCTTCGTGCATCCGGCGGAGTGGATGGCCGGGAACGGGGGCTCCTGGGTGGACGCCAAGACGTGGCGGCCCCAGCTCAACGGCAAGTCGATGCTGGAGACGCTCGAGTACCTGCAGAAGCTGAACAAGTTCCAGTCCCAGGGCTGGTCCGGCCAGAAGTATCTCGACACCCAGGCCGCGCTCGCCACCGGCAAGATCGCGATGAGCTATCTCTCGGGGGCCCGCGCGATCGGCTACATCGAGAAGTACGCGCCGGACAACATGCGGGACCCCGAGCACTTCATGCCGATGCTCCGGCCCCACGGGCCCTCCGGCAAGGTGGGCATCTCCGCCCTCGACGGCGAGAACTGGGCGGTGTTCAGCCAGTCCAAGTACCCAAACGAGGCCTTCGAGTTCCTGCGGCTCTTCTACAAGAAGGAACACTACCTCCAGTACTGCCACTCGGTGCCGATCCACCTCACCCCGATCTTCACCTCGATGCTCAACGACCCGGCCTACCTGGCCAACGAGCGCATCAAGAAGTGGAAGGCGTGGCACGAGGTGATGCTGAACGGGCTCAAGGGCAACCGGTTCCTGCCCCTGGGCTTCACCCGGCCCGAGGACAACCTCCTGCCGTTCCTGGCCGAGCTCGACGGCTCCAGCATCGTGGCCGACATGGTGGTGGAGGTGATGGTGGGCGGCAAGAGCCCGAAGGCGGAGGCCGACCGCGCCCAGAAGCGCGCCGAGGAGCTGCTGACCCAGCTCGGGCACAAGCGCTGGTCGTAGTCGCGGACTCCGGGCGGGGCGAGTGAGGAAGCACGCGCTCGTCGGCTGGCTCCTCCTCGCCCCGTCGCTCGTCCTGCTGGGCGGGCTCGTCGTCTTCCCCGTCCTCTACAACGTCTGGCTCAGCCTGTTCGACAAGCACGCCTTCATGCCGGTGCAGGCCTTCGTCGGCCTGCGGCACTACCGGTACTTCGCGAGCGATCCCGAGTTCTGGACCAGCTTCTACTACGGCTCGGTCTACGCGGGCGCGACCATGGTGCTCCAGCTCGGGGTCGGGGTGCCCGCCGCCCTGCTGCTGAACGAGGCCTTCCGCGGGCGCAACCTCCTGCGCGGCATCGTGCTCTTCCCCTACATGATCCCCACCATCGTGGCGGTCATCCTGTGGAAGTGGCTGCTCAACGACTCCTACGGCCTCGTCAACCACCTCCTCATGAGCGCGGGCCTGGTGCGGGCCCCGGTGGCCTGGCTCGGGCCCGACTACATCATGGCCTCGCTCATCGTCACCAGCGTGTGGCAGTTCTTCCCGTTCGTGGTGGTGACCTACCTGGCCCGGCTGCAGACGATCCCCCCCGAGCTCTACGAGGCGGCCACCGTGGACGGCGCCTCCGCGTGGCGCCGGTTCGTGCACGTCACCCTCCCCCAGACCGCGAGCGTGCTGTTCGTGATCGTGCTGCTGCGCAGCATCTGGATGTTCACCAAGTTCGACACGGTGTGGCTGCTCGCGGGCGACGGCGGGGTGAGCCGCTACATCCGCACCCTGCCCGCCTACGCCTACGCCCGCAGCTTCACCTACCTGCAGGCCGGCATGGGAGCGGCGCTCGCGGTCATCATGTTCGCCATGCTGATCGTCGCGACCGCGGTGTACTTCCGGATGTTCCGGAGCGACGAGGTCTTCTCGTGAGGCGCGCGCTCGGCCTCTACGGCGCGGGCGCGGTGCTGCTGATGGGGGCCGCCTTCCCGTTCCTCTGGATGCTCTCGACCGCGCTCAAGCCCTCGGGCGAAATCTTCGCGACCCCGCGCCTCGTGCCGCTCCATCCCACCCTGGAGAACTTCTCCCGCCTCTTCGCCGACACGAGCTTCCTCGCGTTCTTCCGCAACAGCCTCGCGGTGGCCGGCGCCACCGTGCTGCTGACCCTCGCGGCGTCCGCCCTCGGCGCCTACGGCCTCACCCGCTATCGCTTTCGCGGGCGCGAGAGCGTCGCCGGTCTCATCTTGCTGACCTACATGTTCGCCCCGATCATGATCATCATCCCGTTCTACATCCTGGTGCGGCAGCTCGGGATCGTGAACACCCGGCTGGCCCTCGTGCTCTCCTACACCACCTTCTGCCTGCCCTTCTGCCTGTGGGTGCTCCGCGCGTTCTTCCAGTCGATCCCGCTCGAGCTGGAGGAGGCGGCCCTGGTGGACGGAGCCGGCAGGGGCAAGACGGTCTGGTACGTGGTGCTGCCCCTCGCCCTGCCCGGCCTGATCGCGGCCGCGATCTTCACGTTCATCCTGGCCTGGAACGACTTCCTCTTCGCGCTGGTGCTGATCACCTCCGAGGAGCTGAAGACGCTGCCGGTGGGCGTCAACGATCTCTTCAACGCGACGATCGTGGACTGGGGGATGATCATGGCCGCGGGGGTGATGATCACGGTGCCCACCGTGGGCTTCTTCGTCGCGGTGCAGCGCTACCTCGTGCAGGGCTGGGGCGCGGGCGGGGTGAAGGGCTGACCGGCGCGCGCGATCAATGCGGGCGCGGGGGCCGCCGCGAGAAGGGCGAGGGCCCGTCCCGCAGGAGATCGCGGACCCGGCCCAGCAGCGCGTCGGGCGTGAAGGGCTTGGTGAGGAAGGGGAGGCCGGAGGCGGTGATCTCCGCCACCTTGTACGCCGACATGAGGAGCACCTTGGCGGTCGGCACGACCGCAAGCAGCCGCTGGGCCAGCTCGGTGCCCCGCATCAGCGGCATCACCACGTCGGTGAGCAGCAGGTCCACGTGCTGCTGGCCGGCGAGGCGCAGCGCCTTGTTGGGATCCTCGGCGTCCAGCACCGTGTAGCCCTCGGCGGCCAGGATCTGCCGCACGATCGTGCGGATGTCTTCCTCGTCGTCCACCACCAGGATCGTCTGGCCCCGGGCCGGCATCCCGTCACCGCGCCCGCAGCCGGTACCACGGGTGCGGTTGCCCCGGGACCTTCGCGCGCAGGGTGTAGACGGACGTGCGCGCGGTGAAGAACAGGGTGCGCAGGTCGGGGCCGCCGAAGGCCAGGTTGGCCGGCACCTCCGGCGTGCGGATGATCCCGAGCCGCGCGCCGTCGGGCCCGAAGACCCAGGTGCCGCCCGGGCCCGTGCAGTAGACGCGCCCCTCCACGTCCACCTTCATGCCGTCGGGCACGCCGTCGGTCTCGTCGGAGGACATGTCGGCGAAGATGCCCCGCCGCTGCACGCGGCCGTCGGCGTCCAGGTCGAGCACGTGGATATACTGCGCCCAGCGCGTGTTGGCCACGTAGAGCCGCCGCTCGTCGGGGGAGAAGGCGAGCCCGTTCGGGTATTCGAAGTCCGCCACCAGGCTGACCGCGCCGTCGGGGGCGACCCGGTAGACGCCGGCGTGCGGCACCTCCCGCTCCGCGAGCGGCACCCGCAGGCCGGGATCGGTGAAGTAGATGCTCCCGTCGGACCGGCACACCACGTCGTTGGGCCGGTTCAGGCGCTTGCCCTCGAACCGATCCATGAGCACCTCGAAGCGCCCGTCGGCGGCCTGGCGCACGACCCGCCGGTTGTCGCCCTCGCAGAGGACCAGCCGGCCCTGGAGGTCGAACGTGGTGCCGTTGCCCCCGCCGGTCTTCTCCCGCACGACCTCGTGGGGGCGGCCGGGGGTCACCCGGTACAGCATGCTCGCGCGCACGTCCACGAAGTAGTAGAAGCCGTCGGGATGCCAGAGCGGCCCCTCGGTGAAGACGAAGCCGGTCGCCAGGCGCTCGGCCTGGGTCGTCTCGAGAACCGCGGACATCGCATCGGCCATGGCCACCTCCGGATGGGGTCAGGTCTTACATTCCGACATTCGCAAGCGGTGCTAGATTCGCACAAACCGTTGCCCTCCGCTCCGCGGAAGGCCGAGCGCGCCGGAATGTCGTAATGTAAGACCTGACCCCAGGAGGGGGGTGGGCCATGAAGACGCCCATGAGTACGATAGTTGCGCTGCCCGGTGAGGGGATCGGCCTCGAGGTGGTGGACGCCACGTGCGAGCTGCTGATGGGCACCGGGCTGCCGCTCAAGATCCTCACGCCGCCGCAGGGCTCGCCCCTGCCCGAGGCGACCAAGCGCGCGGCCCGCGAGGCCGACGGCGTGCTCTTCGGCGCGGCGGGGCCGTCCACCTCCCCCGTGGTCTCCTGGCTTCGCTGGGAGATGGCCGCGTGGGCCGGGGTGCGGCCGATCCGCTTCTTCCCGGGGATGCGCTCGCCCCTGGCCGATCCCGAGGGCATCGACTACGTGCTGCTGCGCGAGAACAGCGAGGGCCTCTACCCGGGGCGCGAGGGCGAGCTGGCCGAGATCGTGCGGCTCCTGCCGAACCTCTCCGACCGGACCGGGAAGACGCTGAAGGACTTCGGCACCGAGGGACGCTTCGCGGTGAAGGTGGTCACCCCGCGCGGGGCCCAGCGCATCGCCCGCTTCGCGTGCGACCTGGCGCGCCGGCGGCAGCAGCGCGGCAAGCCAGGTAAGATCACGCTGGTGACCAAGTCCAACGTCCTGCCGCGCACCGACGGGCTCTACGACGAGATCGTCGGCCACATCGTCCGCGAGGCTGGGCTTCCGTTCGAGCACTTCCACGTGGACGACGCGGCCCGGCGTCTCGTGCGCTTCCCGAAGGCGATGGACGTGGTCCTGTGCATGAACCTCTACGGCGACATCCTCTCCGACCTGGGCGCGGAGACCGCGGGCGGCCTCGGGCTCGCCCCGTCCGGCAACTTCGGCGACGGCTGGGCCTACTTCGAATCCGTCCACGGCTCGGCCCCCGACATCGCGGGCAAGGGCATCGCGAATCCCACCGCGACGATCCTGTCGGCGGCGCTGATGCTGGAGCACATGGGGATGAGCGCGGAGGCGCAGCGCCTGGAGGCCGCGGTGGGGCGCATCTACCGAGACGGCAAGGTGCTCACCCCCGACCAGGGCGGCACCGCGAGGACGCGCGAGGTCGCGCACGCGGTTCTGGCCGCCTATACATGACCGCTGACCCAAGGAGTGCGACATGACGACGACCGAGTCTCGCCCACCCGTCGCTGCGGGTGAGCCCGCCCCCGACTTCACGCTCCCGGCCATCGAGCGGCCCGAGACCGTCTCGCTCGCCGATTTCCGGGGCCACAGCCCCGTCTTCCTCGCCCTGTTCGTCGGGCTCTGGTGTCCGTTCTGCCGGCGATCGATCGCGCAGCTGGGCAAGGTCGAGAGCAAGCTCAAGGCGCTCGGGGTGGAATCGCTCGGAATCGTGGCGACTCCGCTGGACAACGCCCGGCTCTACTTCAAGTTCCGGCCGACCCGCCTGCGCCTGGCGTCCGACCCGGAGATGTCCACGCACCGCGCGTTCGGCCTGCCGAAGCCGGCGCCGACCCCGGAGTTCCTGAAGGACCTGGACTCCGCGCGGATCAATCCTTTCGGGGACTTTCCCGCGCCGCTCCCGGTCGGGGAAGCCGCGATGACCACCGCGAAGCAGGACGGCTACGCGGAGAACGCGACCGACAAGGCCGACATGGACCGCCAGTGGCCCCAGCTCAAGGGCCAGTTCCTGATCGACCGCGACGGCATCGTCCGCTGGGCCAACGTGGAGTGCCTCACCGACGGCGCCGCGGGCGTCGGCAAGTTCCCCACGGAAGAGGAGATCCTCGCCGCCGCCCGCGCCCTGTCGCGTTAGCCGGAACTACCGGGTCTGAGCGTCGTGCTTCTGCTTGTAGATGCGCTTGCTCTGTACGTCCTGCGCGTGCTCGAGCCGGGCCTTCTCCTTGGGCGTGACGACTCCGTCGGCCTGAGCCTTCGTCTCGAGCTTCTCGACGTGCTGCTGGCCCCGCTCGAGCTTGCGGGTCTCGCGGGGAGTCAGCGCGCCGGACTTGACGCCCTGGTCGATTCGCTGTTCCTGGCGCTCCTGCCGGCGATCCACTCGCGTTTCCTGGGCGAGGGCCGGGGTGGCGACGGCGAGGGCGACGATCCCGATGACCGCGACTTTGACCACGTGCATTGGACGGTTCCTCCTGGTGACGGGGTGGGGCCGGGACCGGCCCTATCAACTACTGTCCGTCAGACGGATTTACGTCCGGGGGCGTTTACACGCGGTCGGTCAGGGGGTGCGGCTCTTGAAATACGCGCTCTTGCGTGTGATCTTGTCGCCCGCGAAGGTGAAGAGATCGCAGCCGTCGACCTCGACCGCCTTCCCCTCCGCGGTCGTGCCGGTGAAGCGCCACTCCGAGAGCCCGCGGTCGCCCGCGACGAGGTGGCGCGCCTCCGCGAACCGCGCGTCCGGGAACACCTCGAGCACCCGCGCGAACGCCCGGCGCACGGGCTCGCGCCCGGCGTGGCGCGTGCCGCACGCCTCGGGGCCCGCGGTCGATTCGTAGACGCAGTCCTCGGCCATGAAGGTCATCAGCAGGTCGACGTCGTGACGGTTCCAGCCTCGCTCGAAGAACGTGTGCAGATCGTTTGTGGTCATCATGGGCGCGAGCATCGCGCGGGCGCCGCCGCGGCGTCAATTCCCCATACATCTGGTAGGGAGCGCGACCGCGTACCATGTATGGCGTCCGCGATGACCTCCGCCCCCATACATCTATACGATCACCCGCAGCGGTCCCACATCTTGCGTCCCCGCCGGAGGATTCCATGACGATCCGCATCGCCGCCATCGAGGTCGGGCACTGGCACGCCGTGCACGACGCCGCCTATCTCCGGCATCTCACCGCGATGCCCGACGTGGCCCTGGTCGGCGTGCAGGACAGCGACGCCGCGCTGGCGAAGAAGCGGGCGGGCGAGGCGGGCAACCCGCCCACCTTCACCGACTACCCGCAAATGCTGACCGAGACGAAGCCCGACTTCGTGCTGGGCCTGGGACGGCACCGGCAGATGGCGAAGATCGCCCACGACCTGCTCGACCGCGGCCTGCCGTTCATGATGGAGAAGCCGATGGGGATCAACGCCGCGGAGGTGGAGTCCATCGCGGAGAAGGCCACGCGGGTGAAGGGCTACGCGGCGGTACCGCTCTTCCAGCGCTACCAGCCCTTCGCGGTCCGCGCCCGCCAGCTCCTGGCCGAGGGGCGCTTCGGCCCCGTCTCGCACATCTATGTCCGCCTCAACCGGCCCGCCCCCGCCCGCTACCCGGCCTGGGACTCGGCGTGGATGCTCGACCCGACCGAGGCGGGCGGCGGCTGTCTCCGTAACCTGGGCTCGCACGGCCTCGACATGTTCCTCCACCTGACCGGCGAGGACGCGCGGGTGACCGGCGCCCAGATCAGCACCCGGGCCCACGGCCAGCGGGTGGAGGACTACGCCTCGGTGCTGCTGCGCTCCGCCACCGGGATCCTTGGCACCGTCGAGGTCGGCAACGGCTTCCCGCGGGTGGGCACCGACGGGGAGTGGAAGATCGCCGGGCGCGACGCGATCCTCACGCTGAAGGACGGCGTGCTCAAGCTGGCCACCGCCCAGGGCGACGAGACCACGCTCGCCCCGGACAGCGACGCGCGCTATTTCATGGCGATCCGCGAGATCCTGGAGTCCTGGCAACGGGGCGCGGCGCCCCCGATCAGCGTGCACGACTGCCTGCGCGCGGTGCGGCTCATCGACCAGGCCTACGCGCTCGCCGGGTAAAAACCTCTGGGCTCGGGCATCCGGAACCCATCCGCCTGCATCCCAGTTGATGTAGGAGGATGGAGGGCGGAATGACAACCCGGAAGATACTACTCGGCGCATTGCTCGCGGCTGCGACCTGCGGGCTCTTCTCCGCCTGCAGCACCATGTCCCAGGGTCCGACCTATACCGACGCCGAGCTCAAGGCGATCTGCGAGCGCCGGGGTGGCTGGTGGCGCGGTGAGCTGATCGCGGGCTACTGCGAGTTCCAGTCGGCGTCACTCGCGCCCTGATCGAGGCCGGGATCGGGCCGGAGCGCGGTCGGCGGGGACCGAGCACGCGGATGATCTCCGCGGCCATCAACCGCCCGCGCAACGCGAGCGCGCGCCTGGCCGTCACCGCCCGCGCCGCCGCCGGCCAGCCGAAGTAGCCGAGGCCTCCCGGGGCGATCTCCTCGAACCGCTTCGCGCCCTTCCGCAGCGCGGCGCGGAAATCCACCCAGACCGGCGGCAGCCGCCGCGCGATCGCGCGGCGCACGAGGTCCGGCCGGCGGGCCAGGACCAGCGCGGTCTCGAGCTCACCCGAATGCCACTCGCCCTTCGGGTTCGGGCTGCGCGACAGCCTGAGCACGCGCGGGTCGAGCATGGCCGCCATGCTCCGCGCCTCCGGGCTGAATCCCGCGAACGCGATCCGCAGCCGTCGCCCCCCAGGCCGGCGGGCGCCGGGGCGCG
>DATFUK010000411.1:0-7764 GCA_035260865.1 Candidatus Methylomirabilota bacterium
CCTCCGACCAGCGGCCGCCGTAACCGGTGACCACGAGGGTGGTCTGCTGGGCCTCCGCGCGGAGGGCGGGGACGAGGGCGGTACCCACGATGACGATGAGAGCGACGATCAGGCGACGGCGCATGAGCATGATGCCTCCGAGGTAAGTTTGGCCTCTGCTTGTCTCACGAACGCGCGGAATTCTCAAGTAGGGGCGGGCTACAAGGTCTTCAGCACCTCGGCCGGCCAGACGCGAGCGTCCACGCGCCCGTGCCACTCCTTGATCTTGCCGTTCCGATCGATCACCACGCCCACGCGCTGCGCCCCCTTCTGCGGGTCCACGTTGGCGCCGTAGGTGGTGCCGATCGTCCGGTCGACGTCACAGATGAGCGGAAAGTTGAAGGAGAACTTCTCGGCGAAGCGCTTGTTCTCGGCCGGGGTGTCGAAGGACACCCCGAGGATCACCGCGTTCTTCCTGTCGTAGTCGGCCTTGAGGTCGCGGAACCCGCAACCCTCCGCGGTTCAGCCCGGCGTGTCGGCCTTGGGATAGAACCATAGGACGACGGTCTTACCCTGGAAGTCCGCCAGCCGCACCGTCTTTCCCGTGTGATCCTGGCCCACGAAATCGGGCGCCGTGTCCCCTGGATTGAGCATGGATTCTCCTCTTCCCCTCTGGATCGGGCGCCCAATCGTGCGCTCGCTCCGGTGCGGCGTCAAGGCGTGGCCGCGGAGGTTGCGCAGGATCGAAGACTGGTGGAAAATCGTCGCTCACGCTGGACGGAAAGGGAGGCGCGACATCATGAACGCCATGCGCGCGATGGGTCTCGAACAGATCACCGCCATCATCGCCACCACCACCAAGCCCATCAACGTGCTCTGGCAGACCGACGACTCGATCGCCTTCGTGGCGCGGGGCCGCGAGGGCCGAAGCGAGTTCCACGTCGACCCGAGCGACGAGGTCATGTACATGATCAAGGGCGACATGAACCTGCACTACCGCACGGGCGACGGGGAGGAGAAGGTCGCGGTCATCCGCGAGGGCGAGATCCTGCACTGCCCCGCGGGCACCCCCCACTCGCCGCGCTTCGCGCCCGACTCGTACGTGCTGGTGCTCGAGCGCAAGCGGCGGCCGGCCGAGCAGGACCGGTTCCTCTGGTACTGCCCGGCGTGCGGCGCCCCGCTCTACGAGGCGGTCCGGCAGGTGGGCGACTGGCGGGACGATCCGGTGTCCGAAGTCTACGCGGATTTCTACAGCACGGAGGCGCACCGGACTTGCGGGAAATGCGGTCACGTCACACCGCGCCCCGCCCCGCGCTCCTGAGCCGACTCGAGAGCGGCCGAGCTAGGCGCAGCCGGCGCGGGGCGTCCCCGGCGCCCTCCGCGGCACGAGCGTGCAGGCGAAGGTTGCCGGTTGCTTCCGGTGCTGCTCGAGCAGGGCCGAGAGCCGCGCGAGGGTGCGATCGCGCTTGGCCAGGCCAATGCCGTAGATGGCCAGGTCGTTCACCAGGCGGAGGTAGAACACGTGCTGGGCATCGGCGCCGGCACCCATACAGGGCGTGGGCTTCTCGGCCAGCCGCAGGAGGGGGCCGAACACCCGCGTGTATTCCTGGAGGGTGGGCTCCTCGCGCAGGTCGCGGGGCACCTCGGGGAAGCGAGCCAGGAGCTCGTCCACCGACATCGGCGCCGAGGCGGCGCGCCCCCTCTGGTCGAGGTTCGACGTACGCCGTATTTGCATGATGGGCCCTCCCTCCCATCGGATTATAGCCGGTTGGACGAAGCTCCGGGTCCGAGTCGATTTGACATGTTGTTGACGCCTCGCCCCCGATCCCTGCGATCCTAGAGACCGGGCGAAGCTCGACCAGGGAGACCAGGAGGAGTCCATGTCGAGGAGCACCGGGGCAGCGCTGGTCGGGATGGCCGCGTGGCTGCTGGCGGCGGGCCACCCGGCCCGATCTGACGCCGCGACCGAGTCGGAGCTCCAGTCCGCTGTGTTTCGCGCCAAGCCGGCCGTCGTCATGGTCGCGGTCCGCGTCAGCGCGACCTCGACGGTGCGCTGCGCGTCGGGGGTGACCTCCGTCGTTGGCCCGGGAGCGATCGGGGAGCTCGGAAGCGGCTCCATCATCCATCCCGACGGCTGGATCGTGACGAACGGGCACGTCGTTCAGCCGTACCAGGAGGGGGTTGCGGGCCCCTTTGCGGCCGAGCTGCTCGAGAAGGCGGTGGCGTCCGCCTGCGCGGCCGAGCTGGACGATCTGCCCGCTCCCACGCGGACGCAGCGCATCCGGGCCCTCGCGGCCAGCCCGGAGAACCTGCAGGGCCACGTGGTCGAGCGCGCTCTCACGGTCCGCCTGTCCAACGGCAAATCCTACCCGGCGGAGATCAAGTTCTACAGCCCGCCGGCCTACGTCGTGGTCGGCACCAAGGTCGATGCCTCCGGCGTGCCCCGGAAGCAGCACGGTCGCGACGTCGCCATCGTCAAGATCGAGGATCGTGAGCTGCCCGTCGTGCGGCTGGCCCAGCACAGCACGAACCTTCATCTGGGCCAGGCGCTGTTCGTCATCGGGTTTCCGGGCGTCGTGATCTCGCACGAGCTGCTCAGCCGCGCCACGCAGTACGAGCCCTCGATCACGACCGGCCGCGTTTCGGGGTTCAAGGAGGACATCGGCGGTCAACGCGTGATCCAGACCGACGCCGCCATCATCCAGGGCAACAGCGGGGGCCCGGTCTTCGACGATCGCGGGGAGGTCATCGGGGCGGCGACGTTCACCTCGCTCCAGGGTGAGCAGGTCGTCCAGGGCTTCAATTTCCTGATCCCGCTGGAAACCATCCAGGACGCCGCGCGCCAGGCCGGCGTGACCCCCAGGGGCGACAGCACGTTCACCCGGCTCTGGAACCACGGCGTGGACCTCTACATCCGCGACCTCCACTACCGCGCCTACAGCAACATGAGCGCCGCGGATCGGATCCACCCGGGCTTTCCGGACGTCGAGCGTGTGCGCGAGGACTGCGACATCAAGCACAAGGAACAGGGATACCTCCATCGCGAGGAGGTCCAGTGGGGCGTGATGGGGTTCGGCTTTCTGGGCGCGGTCGCGGGGTTATGGTTCGGCGGCCGCCGGGTCGGCTCCGCGGCGCGGCAGAGCCTCCGTCGCCTGATCCGCGAGGAGGTCGAACGCGGGCGTGGTGACTAGAGACTGGGCCGTGTCGTCAGGGCCAACTGGCCCTTGGTGGGTTCCGCTCAGCAGAACCACGCCTCGGTGAGGTGCGGCGGGCGCTTGCGCCCCTGATGCCGGCTCAGCCTTCTCCGGTGTCCGGATAGCTTCGCAGCCTCGCTCCGGTGTCTTTGTCGAACACATGATAGCGCTTGAAGGTGAGCGAGACCCGGTCCCCGACCCGGAGCGTCTCCTGGCCTCCGGTCTGAGCGTAGATCTCGTGCTCGCCCACACGGATGCTGAGGATCGTGGCGTTCATCATGGGTAGGCTCAGCGTTCCGGCGATGAGGCCCGTGGCGCCGCCGGCCCGATCCGCTCCGGATACGTCGACGTCCTCGGGCCGGATCCCCACCTGCACGTTCCCCAGCGCTTGGGCCGGGGTCACGAATCGCGCGTCGACGAAGCTGATGGGCGGTGTACCGGTGTGTCGGTTCAGGAAGCCCGCCACGAACGCGTTCCGAGGCCGCTCGTAGATCTCCTGGTAGGACCCGACCTGCTCGATCCGTCCTCGGTTCATGACGGCCAGACGATCGGCCAGGATCAGGGCCTCGACGTGATCGTGGGTCACGTAGACCGTGGAGATGCTGAACTGCCGCAGCAGGATCTTGAGGTTGACGCGATACTTCTCCCGCAGGCCCTGATCCAGGTTGGAGAAGGGCTCGTCCAGCAGGAACACCGCCGGATCCCTGGTGATGCAGCGCCCGAGGGCGACGCGCTGCTTCTCGCCGCCGGACAGCGTGCCCGGCCGCCGATCCAGTAGATCATCCAGCTCTACCCCCATCAGCTCGCTCGTTCTCCGATACTTCGCCTGGGCCAGCGCGTCCAGCTCCGGTGTCTTCTTCCTGAACAGGAAGTAGGACAGGACGTTCGTTCTCGAGGTCAGGTGCGGATAGAGCGCGTAGTTCTGGAAGACCATGCCGATCCGCCGGTCACCCGGCGGAACCTGTGCCATGTCCACCCCGTCGTAGCGCACCTGGCCCGCCCGCGGCGGAATCAGGCCGGCGATGATCTTCAGGAGCGTGGTCTTGCCACAGCCGCTGGGCCCCAGGACGACGAGGGTCTCGCCATCGAAGACCGTCAAGCTCAGGTCTTCGATGGCAAACGCCGACCCTCGCCGGCCCGGCATCGGGACCATGTCCTGCAGGGCGCCCGCCCGTGCCCGCTCTTGGAGCGTCGCGCCGACGTTGATCAGCTCGATCCGGGCCATGGCGCTGCCTCGGCGGGCCGCATTCCGACTACAGGGGGACCTGCGTCGTCAGAGCCAACTGGCCCTTGGTGGGCTCCGCTCAGCAGAACCACGCCTCGGTGAGGCGCGGCGGGCGCTTCCGCCCCTTGGCCATGCCGCCTCGCACCGGCGCGGGCGCCGCCGCCCCGGCCGCCTCCGCGGCCATCGCGCGCACGCGATCGAAGATGGCGGGCGCGTCGGCCTTCATCTCCACCGCCCGGGCCACCAGCTCCGCGGTCTCGACCTGGAGCCGGTCCATCCGCGGGTCGGGATGCGTCCACCGGTAGGAGAGCGTGGCCTGCTCGAGCGGGCCCAGGTGCGGCCGCAGCGCCTCCGTTTCCAGGAGCAGCGAGCCCGGCGGCACCAGCAGGCGCAGGCCGTACTGCACCGGGTCCACGTGATCGATCAGCCCCTCGGCGTCGAGGAAGTCGAGCCACCCGCAGTGATCCTCGAGCGTGGTCCACGGGGTGAAGGCCACCCAGGTGGGCCGGAGCGTGATGCCGGCCTCCCGCGCGGCCGCGAGCGCGGTGAGGATATCGGCGCGGGTGTGGCCCTTGTCGAGATGCGCGAGCACGGTGTCGCTGAGCGACTCCGCCGCGGAGACGATGAAGAGGCACCCGGCCTCGGCCAGCGCGGGCAGGTGCGCGCGGTGGCGCAGCAGATGCTCGATCTTCGCGGTGACGTCGAAGGTGACGTTCGGCCACTCGGCGTGCAGGTCGCGCGCGACCGCGAGGGCGTGGGTGGGCCCGTTGAGGAAGTCCGGGTCGCCGAACGTCACGTGACGGGCGCCGGCCTCGATCTGCTGGCGGATGTCGGCCAGCACGATCTCGCGCGGCACCGCGAAGAAGCGCCCGCCGTACACCGGCGGGATCGGGCAGTGCCGGCAGCGATGCAGGCACCCGCGCGTCGACTCCGCGTAGGCGACCAGGTCCATGCGGTCGTCGCGCTCGACGTGCGCGTACGACTTGATCGAGGGCAGGCCCGCGCGGCTGGGCACCGGGAAGTCGAGACGCTTGAGATGCGGCGCCGCCGGTTGCCCCGGCCGGCTCACCCCGGGTAGCGGCCCCGCGTCGTCGCGCTCGAGCGCGTCCACGAGCGTGAGCAGCGGCGTCTCCGCCTCGCCGCCGATCACGCTGTCCGCCCCGTGGGCGAAGAGGTACTCCGCGTTGAGGGTGGCGTAGAGCCCGAAGAAGCAGATGTGGGCGCGCGGGTTCTCCGAGCGGGCGCGGGCGGCGACCTCGAGGCCGATGCGGAGCGCGGTGTGCATCGGCACCGAGATGGCAATGACGCGGGCGCGGGCGAGCTTCTGGGGGTCCAGCGGCTCCACCGAGACATCCGTCAGCGCGGGCCGGAAGCCCGCGCGCTCCAGGAACGCGGCCGGCCAGGCCACCGCGAGCGGCTGGTGGCCCAGCTCGTAGCAGGCCACGAGGAGGATATCGCCCGGCTCGCGCATCGCGGCCAGTCTACACCTCCGGGGCGGCCCCCTCGGGTTGCGCCTCGAGGCGCCAGAAGAGCGCGACCGCGGGCACGGTGAGGACCATCAGCGCCGCCGCAAACAGAATGGGCGTCGCGGGACTGCCGGTGAGATCGCGCAGCAGCCCGGCCACGGTCTGCGAGACCGCCATGCCCAGATAGAAGAGGCTGTAGAACACGCCGAACGCGGTGGCCAGGTGCTCGGCGGGCACCGCGCGGGGCAGCAGCGCCATCATGATGCTGGGCGGCAGGCCGAGCAGGATGCCGGTCACCACCATCCAGAGCGCGGGCAGGGGCGCGCAGGCGATGGCGACCATGCTGGCCGCCGCCACCAGGCAGCCGGTGACGATCAGCAGCATCGGCCGGTTCACGCGGTCGGCCACGAAGCCGCCCAGCGGCACCGACACGATGCTGATCCAGAGCGCGGCGCCGGTGATCAGGCCCGCCTCGCTGACGGAGGCGCCACGCGACATGAGAAAGCTCGGCGCGAAGCTCGCCACCACGATGATGCTCGCGTTGAGCAGGGCCCAGGCGACGCCCGCGCTGATCGCCAGCACCCACACGCGCCGCGGCACGTTGAGCTCCAGCCGCGCGGCCTCGCCGCCCCCGGCGCCGGGCGGGTCCTGGTAGACGAGCGCCATGACGGCGAGCGCGAGGGCGGCCGCCACCACCGTGGTGTACTCGGCCACCCGCCACGAGGTCATCAGCGCGAGCGGCCCCAGCATCATCAGCGCGAGCGCCATGCCGAAGGGCCAGGCGGCCAGCATCAGGCCCAGCGCGGTCTGCAGCTCGCGCCCGCGGAACCAGTCCGCCACCATGCGCGCGAGCAGGATGTTGACCAGCACGCCGCCGATACCGCACAGGGTCCGGCCGAGCGCGGCGCCGGGGAAGCCGCCTGCGTAGGAGACGAGCATGCCGCCGACGATCATCAGCCCGAGGCCGGCCAGGACGACGCGCCGGCTGCCGAAGCGCTGGCCGAGGAGGCCGCCGGGCAGCGCGAAGACCACGCCCGGGAGCATGAAGAGGCCCATCAGCAGCCCCACCTGCGCCCAGGAGAAGTCGAAGGCGGTGACCAGGAACGGGGTGAGCGCGGCGATGGACTGGAACTGGAAGCCGAGTGCGGTGCGGGTGAAGAAGACCACCAGCAGCATCGCCCAGCGCTGGCTCACCGCGCGTTCCCCGGGACGGCCAGCGCGAAGGTGCCGTGGCAGGCGGGGCAATCGAGGCTCCGGCCGTCCGCGAAGCGCCCGCCCGCCTTGAACGTCTGCGCCGCGCCGCAGCGGGGGCAGGGACCGGACACCTCCGCGAGCCGCCGGTTTTCCTTCGATCGCTTGACCGCCATGATGATGCCGGCGGTCAGGAAGGTGGGCACCAGGATGAAGTGCGCCACCGGGATGAACAGGCCGCCCAGGGCAAGCACCCAGAACATGCCGAGCCCCGCGAAGGCGCGGGCCACCCGCTCGCCGGTGGACTGCTCGATCACCACCGCGGTGGCCGGGCGCGGGGCGAAGCCGAACGCGGTGAGCGAGACCGCCACCTGGGTCTGGGTCATGGAAGATTATGAGGTGATCTGGTCAGGTCCGGTGGCTGATGCGATAGATGCGGCCCGCGCCGTCGTCCGACAGATAGAGCGCGCCGTCGCGCCCCACGATGAGATCCACCGGCCGCCCCCAGGCGGAGCGGCCCTCGAGCCAGCCGGTGGCGAAGTCCTCAACCCCGGCCGGCTTGCCGTCCCGGAAGCGCACGCGCACCACCTTGTAGCCGGTGGGCACGGTGCGGTTCCACGAGCCGTGCAGGGCCACGAAGAGGCTGCCGCGATACTCCGCCGGGAACTGGGTGCCGGTGTAGAAGGCCAGGCCGAGTGGCGCCGAGTGC
>DATFUK010000412.1:0-8573 GCA_035260865.1 Candidatus Methylomirabilota bacterium
AAACGACGCCACGCGCCGGTACAGGTCGTGAGCGTCGTAGCCATACGACATGAGGCCACCGGCTTCAGCGAACGAACGCTGGTTCGTGGACGCCGGTAGGCGATGCTTGAGCACGAGATCGGCGACATGTTTGGTGGAAAAAGTCGCCTGCATCACGACAGCATCGGCGCGCCCTTTCTTCAGGGCCGCGAAGGCCGCGTCGATCTCGCCCACTTCTCGGAGCATCAAAATAGGGTTGATCTCAATGCCGCTGACGCGGCCCGCAAGCTGGACCTGATCGACGAACGGCTTGGAGAACGCATCGGCAGCGTAGCCGAGAGCAGCGACCCGGCGCACGGACGGAAGCATCTCGTGCAGCAGTCCCACACACTTGCCCTGCAACTCCGCCCCTAGAATCGACACGCCAGTGAGGTTTCCGCCCGGTCTCGCCAGGCTCGGCACGATACCCGTTCCGACCGCATCGCCCGTCAGAAAGACTATGGGAATCTCGCTCGTGGCCCGCTTGGCCGCGAGCGCGCCGGGCGTGAACACGGCCACGATGACGTCAACTTTGAGAGCGATCAACTCCGCGGCGAGGCTAGGGAGCAGATCGAGCTTTCCGTCTGCCGATCGGACGGCGATCTCCCCGTCCAGCACGAGCGTCGGCGGCGCGAGCCCGGCCACCGCGGCGGCCAGCTCCGGGAATCGCCGCGCGCCAACCGTCGACCTTCTCCTCGTAGACCCAGCCGGCGCGATGGAAGGGGCGCGGCACTTCGGTCGTGGCCATCGGGGTCTTGATGATCGGCAGGGGAGCTGCCACCGGGAGAGTATACGTAGCCCCGGCGCGCGCCAGCAGCACCGCGGCCTATTCGGCCCGGGGCGGGCCCGTGGCTCGTCACGCCATGGGATCGTCTCGGCGCTCGCATCCCGGAATGGCGAGGATCAGATCCGGCCCGTACGCTGAGGCGGGCGTTCGGTAGCCGACCGGTGCCGCGCCTGCCAGCACCCGCGCGGTGATCTCGAGCGCGGCGAGCGCGGTCAGCGTGTAACCCTCCGGCGTGCGGAGACGGCTCACCGCTCGGCGCCCTGCCGGATCGACCACCTCGCCCCAGAGGTAGCTCGCGCCCCGAGCGCGGTCCTCGTCCGAAGGCCCGGCGGGGCCCGCCTGCGCGCCCGCCTTGAGCACCCGCTGCACGAGCGCATTCCCGAGCAGCGGCGCCAGCGCGCCGGCGACGGCGACCCCGAGGCGCATGCTGGCAGGCATGGCCATGTACACGGTAATGTCGGGAATCGCCGTGGAGTGATAGGCTGTCGCCACATCACCCCACGGCATCGCGACGGCCGTCTCCGGCCCTCGCCCAAAGTCGATCACGCGCGTCTCATGCCCGAGGCTGATGGACGTCAGGCGGCCGGCCCGGCGCACGAGGCCACCGCGGTGCAGGTTCTCGATCATTGTCGCTGCCGTGCCGTGCGATATCTGGGTCAAAGCGGAGATCGCGAGCGACAGGCGTGTCGCCGTGGGCAGCCGCCGCTTGAGATGCGCGGCGAGACAATCGGACGGCACGACATCAAAGCCGACGCCTGGCATCAGCATGATGCCCGCCCGCCGGGCCTCGGCGTCGCGCGCTGCGCACGCCTCGAACACCGTCACCTCGCCCGTGATGTCGAGATACGTGACGCGGTTGCGCAAACAGGCGTCGACCATGGAGCGTGACGTGTGCGCGAATGGCCCCGCGCAGTGGAGCACGGCCCGGACCCCCGCGAGCCCGCGATCGACCGCGGCGGGATCGCCGAGATCGAACACCCTTGCCTCGAGCCTGAGCGCGGCGGCGACCTTCTCCACGTCCAGCGCGTTCCGGCCGGCGAGGATGGGCCGCTGGTCACGCTCGACGGCGTATCGCGCGATCAAGTGTCCGGTGTAGCCGTTCGCGCCGTAGATCAGGTAGCCGGATCCCGCGCTGTCCTTCATTCGATTGAGTATACGCGGTGGCTCCTTGGGGCGAGGCGCGCTGGCCGAGAGGTAGGCAATTCTGCCCGACGGGCAGATTCGTGGGCCATAGAAGGGCTACTCTCTCAGCCGGACACACCAAGCGTTCGAGACGCGAGATTCTGGGAATAGCTGCTAACGCGCCAGACGAACCGTGGGCTCCGACGCTCCGGGCGACGGAGATTACGTGCCCAGAGGGCAGGGCGGAACGAAAGGTAAAATCGTCGGGAGGGTGAGCGAGACCGCCCGGTAAGTTCAGACGGACCGCGACATGCTTGCCGTCCTTTTGTCGCCGCGCCGCGAAATTTTTCGGTTCGATCAGACCGACGACCATTGGAGGGCGAGGGGACCGGGGCGCAAGGTGGCCAACGCCGGGGCACCAAGTAGAGGGGGGACTCCGGGTGACCTCGATCGGTCGGCCGGGAGGGAGGGGTCACGGAAGGTGCGCGGGCGCGGTTGCGCCGGGTCGCGGCGGTTGCGGATCGTGGCCACCGCAGGGCAGGGAAGGCCCGGGCTAGTCCACCCACTGGCGTGCATCTGCGGGCGGTGGCGAGGGCCACGGCATACGACTCCCTTACCCTCCACCACTTAGAAGCTCAGCCATCTGCACGCCACGAACGCGAAGTTGTGGCGCGGGGTGGCGTCACCGGATGTCGAAGGGCCGGGACGAGCGCAGGGGCTCCCCGGCCCTTCGTCGTTCCCGCCCCGCTCAGCTAGTCTCGCCGGCGCGCCGGCCCGCTGCGCCGACGTGGCCGCCCTCACGTCGCTGGCCGAAAAGCTCTGCAGTGTCGGGGGCCGGGTCCCGCGATCAGGGCGCCTTGCCGATCAGATCCAGCACCCGGCCGGCCCGCAGCACGGTCACCGTGATCGCCGCGCCCGGGGCCAGCTTCTGCATGTGGTCCCGCATGCGCTGGTAGTCCGCGAGGTTCCCGGTAGGGATGCCGTCCACCGCGAGCAGGATGTCGCCACCGACCACCAGGGTCTGGCCGTCGATGACCGCGGTCCGGTTGCCGCCGCGAATCCCGGCGCTCTCGGCGGGGGAACCCTTGGCCACCGTCTTGATCAGGAAACCCTCGGGCTGGGGCACGTTGAAGATGGCGGCGAGGTCGCCCGAAAGGGTGTGGCCCTCGAGGCCGCTCCAGATCGAGCGCCGGGCCAGGAGGAGCTCCCGGGCGGTATTGATCGTCACCACGAACCCAAGCCCCTCGCTGCCGCCGCCCTTCGAGATGTTGTGGCTCACGATCCCGACCACCTCGCCGGCCAGGTTGAACATGGGGCCGCCCGAGTTGCCGGTGTTGATCGTCGCGTCGGTCTGGAGGAACTCGGCCAGGGGAAAGGCGCGATACACCGTGTTCGGCGCCCAGCGCGCGCTGACGTAGCCCACGCTCAGCGAGTACGACAGCCCATACGGCGCGCCCACCACGAGCACCTGGTCGCCCACGCGAACCGCGCTCGAGTTGGCGAGGCGGGCGACCTTGACGCCCGCGGGCACGCGATCGAGCTGGAGCAGCGAGAGGTCGGCGGCGGGTTCGGATGCGACGACGCGCGCGGGCACGGTCTCGCCTCCGATGAACTCCACGTGGATCTCGTCCATCGCCTGGACGACGTGGGCCGCGGTCATGATCTTGCCGTCCGCGGAGATGAGCACGCCGGACCCGATCTCGCCGAAGCGGACCTGCCCCGATTCCACCACGTCTCGACCGCGGGAGCGGATCACCACCACGGAGGGGCTCACCCGCCGGAACACGTCGCCCACTGCCTGGGCCCCGGCCGGCGCGGGCGGCGCGAGCGTGACGAGGGTGGCGAGCAGGAGCAGCGCAATGAGCCGAGCGATCATGCCGGGCCTCCTCGTCAGGACGTTCGCGATCTGGTGGACGGATCTTCCCACCCTCGCCCGGTTTCGGCTACCCTGACCAGCGAGCGGCGAGACTCCGCGCGGCTGAAGCGAGGCGGGAAGGCGGGGAGGGAGAAGCTAGGCGCTCTTGGCGGCGCGGCCGGGCTTGGGCGGGCACATCTTGTGGCGCCAGACCGACCCGAGCTTCACGTGGTTGCCGTTCTTCCGGATGCGCAGCTTGCACTTGGGACAGGTGCCCATTTCGCTCTCCTCCAGCGAGGGATTCGCCGACACGATGGCGTTGCGTGAAGGATTATACACGAGCCGGGAGGCCCCGTGACCGAGACCTGCGTCTTCTGCCGCATCGCCGCGAAGGAAAGCCCCGCCGAGATCGAGTACGAGGACGACGAGGTCCTCGCGTTCCGGGATCTCTACCCCAAGGCGCCGATCCACGTGCTGATCGTCCCGAAGCGCCACATCGAATCGATCGCGCGGCTCGAGCCCGGCGACGCCCTGGTCGTCGGCCGGTGCCTTCAGGTGGCGCGGCTCCTGGGCGAGCGCACCGGCTACGCCGAGCGCGGATACCGTGTGTCCTGCAACACCGGGCCGGAAGGCGGGCAGGTGGTCTACCACCTGCACTTCCACTTCACCGCCGGCCGACGGTGATCCACGTCCGCGGGCTCCGCAAGGACTATCCGGGCGGCTCGCGCGCGCTGGACGGCGTCGACCTCGACATCGCGCCGGGCGAGTTCGTGGCCCTCATCGGGCCGAGCGGGGCGGGGAAATCCACCCTGCTGCGCTGCCTGAACGGCCTCGTGATCCCGACCGCCGGCCTCGTGCGGATCGGCGATGAGGCGGTGACCGACGCCGCCCCCGAGACGCTGCGGCGCGTGCGCGCGCGCATCGGCTTCGTGTTCCAGCAGTTCAACCTCCAGCGCCGGCTCACCGTGCTCGAGAACGCGCTGCTCGGCGGGCTCGCCCGCGCCTCCCGCTGGCGATCTCTGGTCGGCTGGTTCCCGGCCGCCGAGATCTCGAGAGCCCACGCCATCCTCGCGCGGGTGGGTCTCGACGGCCTCGCCGACCGCCGGGTGGACACGCTCTCGGGCGGCCAGCAGCAGCGCGTGGCCATCGCCCGGGCGCTGGTCCAGGAGCCGGCGGTGATCCTGGCCGACGAGCCGATGTCGAGCCTCGACCCCGCGTTGGCCCACACCGTGATGGAGTTCCTGCGCCGGATCAACCAGGAGGACGGCATCACGGTGGTGGCGTCGCTCCACGTGCTCGAGCTCGCCCAGGCCTACGGGCGACGCGTGATCGGGCTGAGCCGGGGCCGCGTGGTCCACGACGGACCGCCCGAATCGCTGGACACCGCGGCGACCGCGCGCATCTTCGGGAGCGGCCCCGCGTGAGTCGCGGTAGCCGCTGGGCGGCGTGGGCCGTCATCCTGGGCGCGATCGCGTGGTCCGCGGTGGAGACCGAAGTCTCGCTGCCCCGCATGATCGAGGGCCTTCCGTTCATGTGGGACTTCCTGCGCCGGATGGTCCCGCCCGATCTCTCGGTGCTGGGGAACGCGCTGCGCGGAGCGATGGAGACCATCCAGATCGCGGTGGTCGGCACCGCGGTGGCCGCGCTGCTCGCGCTGCCGATGGGTTTCGCGGCCGCGCGCAACGTCGCCCCGGCCTGGCTCTTCTACTGGGCGCGCGGCCTGCTCAACGTCTTCCGCGCGGTGGACACCCTCGTCTACGCCCTGTTCTTCGTGGCCGCGGTCGGGCTCGGCCCGTTTCCCGGCGTGCTGGCCGTGATGGTCTACACGGCCACCGTGCTGGCGAAGCTGTACTCGGAGGCGATCGAGGCCATCGAGCCGGGGCCGGTGGAGGCGGTGCGGGCGACGGGCGCCACGACGCTCCAGGTCCTACGCTGGGGCGTGCTGCCGCAGCTCGTCCCGCAGTTCCTGTCCTTCACCCTGTATCGCTTCGAGACGAATATCCGGGCGGCCGCGGTCCTGGGCTTCGTGGGGGCGGGCGGCATCGGCTTCTACATCCAGACCTACCTGCGGCTCCTGAACTATCCCGCGGCGGCCACCGTGCTGCTCGTGCTGATCGGCCTGGTCACGATCGTGGACTTTGCGTCGTCCCGGCTCCGGGCGCGCCTCGTGTAGGCAAAAAGAAACGGCCCCGGGGGATCGCCCCGGGGCCGGTCGTTGCGTTGTCGAACTGCTACTTCTTCAGCATCTCCATCGCCGCCTTGGCCTTGTCGGTCGCCAGCGACGAGTTCCCGGCCTTGCAAGCCGCCTCGGCCTCGGTCACGAGACCAGAAGCCTTCTTGAAGTCGGCGGAGCGGGGAGCCTGCACATCCTGGGCACGCGGGGCCTGGACATCCTGCGCCCGGGGCGCCTGGATGTTCTGACCACGAGGAGCCTGCACGTCCTGACCACGAGGAGCCTGAATGTCCTGACCACGCGGGGCCTGCACGTCCTGGGCCCGAGGAGCCTGGATGTTCTGACCGCGAGGAGCCTGCACATCCTGGCCACGCGGCGCCTGGATGTCCTGACCGCGAGGAGCCTGCACGTCCTGACCACGCGGCGCCTGCACGTCCTGGGCACGAGGAGCCTGAACGTCCTGCGAACGGGCACCCGCTAGCGAGCGGGGAGCCTGCACATCCTGGCTACGAGGAGCCTGGATGTCCTGACCGCGAGGAGCCTGCACGTCCTGACCACGCGGGGCCTGAATGTCCTGACCACGCGGCGCCTGCACGTCCTGGGCGCGAGGAGCCTGGATGTTCTGACCGCGCGGTGCCTGCACGTCCTGACCACGCGGCGCCTGCACGTCCTGGCCGCGCGGGGCCTGTACGTCCTGCGAGCGCGCACCCGCCAGCGAGCGGGGCGCCTGGACGTCCTGGCTACGCGGAGCCTGCACGTCCTGCGACCGGGCACCCGCCAGTGAGCGGGGCGCCTGGACGTCCTGGCTCTTCGTCAGCATCGCCTTCGCCTGCGCCACCTCGGCGGGGCAGGAGGTGGTCTGCGCCATCCCGACCGTGGCCGAGAGGGACAGGACCGTAACCACACTCATCGTCGCTGCAAGCAACTTTCTCATCGTCGTTTCCGTCCTTTCTGACTGCGTTTCTGACCTCTTGCCCACTGCGCTTCCCATCTCCCTTTCCTCTCCCGGCCCCCGTGGGGCCCCAACTCGCAGCCATAGGATGCACCCACGGTGCCAGGGGGTTTCAGATGCCAACTAGTCCATGTTTACTGATACTTACTGGCGACACCCACATCCGCCCTTCGGGCCCACGAGGGCGTTCTGCCCGGCATGCCCTCGACAGATGACCCGGCAAACTGTCTTGGGCTCTGGTACCGTGTAGCGGCAATGACGCCCTCCATCGGCAGACGCGCCGTAGGCGCCTGCGCGATCCCCCTCCTCTTGTATACGCTCGGTGGGTGCATGACGGCACCGCCAGCGGCCGGATCGCGCGGATTGCCGGCGCCCATCCGCGAAGTGCTCCCGAACGGCATGCGCCTGATCATTCAGGAACATCGCGCCGCGGCCACGGTTGCGATCCATCTCTGGGCCGGCGTCGGCGGGCGCGACGAAGCGGTCGGCGAGCGCGGCTTCTCGCACTTCGCGGAGCACATGCTCTTCAAGGGCACCGAGACGCGGCCGCGCGGATTCGTCGAAAGCGGCGTCGAGGCGGTGGGCGGGCGCACCAACGCAGGCACGTCCAACGACTACACGTACTACTACCTGCTGCTGCCCGCGACGCGCACGGTCCCCGGAATCTCCCTGATCGCGGACATGGTGCTCAACTCCGTATTCGATCCGACCGAGCTGACGCGCGAGCGTGATGTGGTCTTCGAGGAGGTCCGGCTGAACGAGGACAATCCGCGCTCGTCGCTGGGGCGCCAGCTCTACAGCCTGCTCTACCAGGACCATCCGTATGGGCGGCCCGTGCTGGGTGACGCGGGAGATCTGCGCGGCGCCAGCCAGGCCACGCTGCGCGGGTACTACAAGCGCCACTACGTGCCGGAGAACATGGCCCTCGTGGTGGTCGGTCCGGTCAACCCGGCGGAGGTCCGAGCCGCCGCGGTGGCCGCTTTCGGGGCGAATCCCCGGGCCGGCTACACTCGGCCCGCGCTCCCGGCGCCGGTGCCGTTCGACGGCGTGCGCACCCGCTCGGTGGAGCGGCCGGAGCGACAGGCGCAGCTCGGCCTCGCGTGGCTGGCACCGCCGCTCGGTCATCCCGACATGGCGGCGGTGGACGTGCTGAGCCACATCCTGGGCGGCTCCCGTAGCTCGCGGCTCAACCAGGCGCTGCGCGAAAAGGCCCGGCTGGTCTCCGGGATCAGCGGCTGGTACGGGGCGCTCCAGGGCGCGGGCGCGATCGGCGTCACCGCGCAGCTCGAGGGCGCGGATCAGGAGGCGGTGGAGCGCGGCATCCTGGCCGAGATCCGCCGCATCCAGACTGGCGGCGTGACGCCGGAGGAGCTGGCGCGCTCGATCACGGCCTCCGAGGCCCAGCGCGAGTTCTCGCGCGAGACCGTCGAAGGCCTGGCGCTGGCGTACGGTCGCGCCGAGATCACCTGGAGCCTGGAGGCCGAGCGCGCCTACCTGGATCGCGTGCGCGCGGTGACGGGCGCACAGGTGCAGGAGGCGGCGCGCCGTTACCTCGGCGACTCCTACGCGCGGCTGGCCTTCGTGCCGCGCGGGCGCGGCCAGTGAGCCGGCGCCGCGCGGCCGCGCTCACGCTGGCCGTGGCCCTCGGCTGGGTCGGGGCGGGGAG
>DATFUK010000413.1:0-3160 GCA_035260865.1 Candidatus Methylomirabilota bacterium
GCAGGCCCGGGTACTCGGTCCGCACCATCCAGGCGCAGGAGCCGGACGGCACCACCACGTGCTCCGCCCCCTCGAAGACCTTCACGGTGCGGGCCGCCACGAGGGCCGCGTCGTGGTGGTAGCCCGAATTGAAGAGCGGCATTCCGCAGCAGGTCTGGCCCGGGGGGAACCCCACCTCGACCCCCAGACGCCGGAGCAGCCGCACCATGGCCACCCCGACCTCCGGAAAGAGCATGTCCCCCAGGCAGGTGATCATGAGCGCAGCGCGGACGGGAGCGGCCATCGGCCCCTAGCGCTTCATGTGAGGCGGTGGCGGCGCGACCATCACCAGCACCAGGAGGAGGTCGGCCGAGTCGTTGACCAGGCCGTGCTCGACACCGGCGGCCGCCACCACCGCCTCGCCCGCCACCAGCCGCTCCTCGGCCCCATCGATCGAAAACCGCCCGGATCCCTCGAGCACAACGTAGATCTTGTCCTCGCCGTCGTGCCGGTGGGGCGTCTGCGACTGGCCCGGCGCCACGCAGTAGAGATCGAGCTGGGTGCGCGCGGTGCTGGAGAGCCCGATCTTGGCCATCTTCTCCGCCGCCACCTTCACGTGATCCCGCACGCGAATCTTCATCGCTCCTCCAGCGCCCGGGCCAGGAGGGTCACCGGGTGCACGACCTCGACGTCCAGCCCCGCCTCGCGGCAGTGCTGGTGAATCTGCATCAGACAGCCCGGATTGCCCGCGGTGATCACCCGGGCTCCGGTCTCGCGGATGCGCGCCGCCTTGCGACGGCCCAGCTCGCCGGCCATCTCGGGCTCGAGCAGATTGTAGACCCCCGCGCTGCCGCAGCAGAGGTCGGAGTCGGGCAGGTCCACCAGCGTGAGCCCGGGGATCCGGCGCAGCAGCTCGCGGGGCTGCGCGCGGATCTTCTGGCCGTGCGCCAGGTGGCAGGCGTCGTGATAGCTCACGGTCTGCGGCATCGCGCGGAGCGGAAGATCGCGACCGGCCAGCACCTCGGAGACGTCGCGCACCCGCTCCGCGAAGAGCCGGGCCGCGTCGCCCGGCAGCCAGTGGCCGTATTCCTTGAGCGCCGATCCGCAGCCCGCCGCGTTGACCACGATGACGTCCACGTCGGCGAAGGCCGGCATCAGCCGGCGCGCCATCGCGCGGAACTCGTCGACGCGTCCGGCGTGCAGGTGGAGCGCCCCGCAGCACTCCTGGGCCCGCGGGGCCACCACGTCGTAGCCGGCCGCCGCGAGGAGGCGCGCGGTATCGCGGTTGACGTCGGGATAGAAGAAGCGCTGGGCGCAGCCCAGCAGCAGGCCGGCGCGACCGCGACGCGGGCCGCGCGCGGGGATCAGCTCGGGCAGCGGCGCGCCGGGCAGCGGCACCGGCGGGAGCAGCGCCTCCATCGCGCGCAGCTTCGCGAAGGGAGCCAGCAGGCCGAGCCCCCGCACCATCGCCTGCATGCCGGTCCACTGGTACATGCGGAGCGCGTGGAGCATGGGGCCGAGGCGGGCGGGATGCGGGAAGACCTCCAGGATGAAGCGCAGCGTGGCGCTGTCCCGCGTGGGCGCGGTGACACCCCGGCGCTCGAACTGGCCCCGGGTGGCTTCGAGGAGCTGGCCGAACGGCACCCCGGACGGGCAGGCCGTCTCGCAGGCCCGACAGCCGAGGCAGAGGTCGAGATGACGGGCCATGGTGGGCGTGAGCCCGATCCGGTCCTCGGCGGCCGCGCGCATCAGGTAGAGGCGGCCCCGGGGCGAGTCCATCTCTTCGCCAAGGACCCGGTAGGTCGGGCACTGCGGCAGGCAGATCCCGCAGTGCACGCAGGCCCGCAGGCCGTCCATGGATGGCGGATCGTGGGCGTCGAAGGCCCCGAGCCCGCCGCCGACCGGCTGCGTGACGCTCACAGTCCCCCCACGAAGCGACCTGAGTTGAGGACCCCGGCCGGATCGAATTCGGTCTTGATACGGCCCATGATAGCCAGTATTTCCGGTTGGATGGATCCCCACACGTCACATCGAGCCTTAAGCTCGACCGGGCCGCGCTCGACGACCAGGCTCCCGCCCTCCGCCTCGAGGGCGCTCCTGAGCGGCCGCACCAGGTCGTTCACGACGCGAGCGGCGTCGAAGCCCTCCCGCACCGAGAGCTGCAGCACGCCGTGCCCGGGCTGCGCGAGGACCATCACCTCGACTCCCGCGCGGGCCGCCGCCGCGTGAGCCTCCCCGACCCAGTCCAGCAGGCGCCGGGGCTCGCCGGTCGCGCGTAGCAGCAGCGGGCCATCCACCGTGCGGCCGAGCCCGGCCCACGCGGCGTCTGGCACCTCTTCGCTCCGGCCACCGTGTCCCGCCACGAGCCGGGCCAGGGCGCGGCCCTGGTGCTCGACGGCCTCGGGCGCGCTGCTGATCGAGAGCAGCAGCCCGATCGCGTCCACGGCGAGCCCCGCCCTGCCCAGCCCGGCGGCGTCGAGCAGTGCGGCGCGATCCGGCTGGAGCGGCGAGTCGAGCAGTCCCGCCAGGAACACGCCCGCGGCCTCGCGCGAGGGGAAGCCGAGCCGCCAGGTGCGCGAGGCGGGGGGCAACGGGTGCAGCCGAAGGGTGACCTCGACGAGTACGCCGAGGGTACCGAGCGAGCCGACCAGGAGCTTCGGCACGTCGTAGCCGGTCACCGACTTGACGACCTTGGCGCCGCCCCAGGTCAGCGTGCCGTCCGCCTGCACGAAGCGCGCGCCCAGCAGGAGGTCGCGCCCGGTGCCGTAGCGGAAGCGGAGTGGGCCGCTGGCGTGCGTGGCCAGCACGCCGCCCACGCTGCGCGCCCCGCCGCCCGGCGGATCGAGGGTCAGCGCCTGGCGATGCGGGGCGAAGTGGGCCGCCAGCGCGTCGAGCGTCGCGCCCGCTTCCACCGTCGCCACCATGTCCTCCGGCACGTACTCGCGCACCGCGCGCATCCGGCCGAGCTCGAGCACCACGTCGAGCCGGCGCGGCGGATTGCCGAGCCCCATGCTGGTACCGGCCCCGCGCGGCGCCAGCGCGAGGCGCTCCGCGGCGCAGAGCGCGACGACCCGGCTCACCTCGTCGGCGGTGGCCGGGCGCACCACCAGGGAGGGCATCATCCCGTCGATGGCGTAGCGGGCCAGCGCGGGCGCCTCGCGCAGGCAGTGCTCGCGCCCGG